>JAOUPJ010000038.1 GCA_029879945.1 Gammaproteobacteria bacterium | reverse complement strand
CATGGATAGAAAGCTGCGCGAACGGGCCTAAGGGCTGGCATAAACCAGTCTGTAAACCATATTCGGGCCAGATGTATAGCCACTGGCTTGGGTGGTGATATAGATGTAGCCGTCCGGCCCCTGCACCATCGCCGAGACACCATTGTGATGCGCCAGATGCACGCCGGTTCCCAGCAGATTCCCAGAGGCATCCACACCCTGCCCGCGGATAAAGCCATCCATGAATTCACCGTGTAGCAGATATCCGTCCACCAGTTCGGAATAACGGGTTCCGCGGTAGACGTCGCCGATGATGATGCTGGCCACCGTTGTATTAGTTCCCTGGGGATCCTCGGCGCGAAAACGGTCTGCGGTAGAATCAGTTCGACTATAGGAAAGAATTGGGTTCTTATATCCCGAAATGCCCGAAGTTGCTACAGGACCAATATGGATATTCCAGCCAAAGTTGACAGGATTTCCATTTGTTAGATAGTTAAAGGAATTGATTTCCTCATGGCCAGGTCCTGAAGTACCGACATCTCCAATGTAAAGCTGATTCCCATCAATCGAAAGTCGAAAAGGATTGCGCAGCCCCATGGCCAGGATTTCCGGGCAACCGTCTTGCCCCGCATCACCGCTGACGAGATCAGAGCATTGGGTGTTGGTATTGGTAAACATATTCCCACTGGGAATGGTATAGCCCCCAACGCCTGTAGCAAGAGAGGGACTAATTCGGAAAACACTGCCTAACAGGCTTCTTTGATTTTGTGCTGAGGCAGCATTTCCGCCCCCATCTCCTACGGAACCGATGAGTGTGCCATCCGGCGCGAACACCATTCCACCACCGTTGTGATTTGGTGCCACCGACGCGCTACCCTTGCGCATATCAATAATCTTAACCGGATCACTAAGCGTGAGATCGCCACCCAAGAAACCGACTGTCATGCGCGAAATGGAATTCACCGTGCTCGCGACCGAGGTATGGTAAAAGAAGACGAAATTGTTGGTGGCATAGTCCGGATGAAATTCTATGTTTAACAGACCCTGCTCTCCCCCACTGACCACACCAATGCCACCGGTTCCCGTGCTGGCAATATTCACAGAATTGATGGAGCCCTGGCTAATATCCAAATCAAAGTAATCAACCACACCGCCTTGTGTCGTGACCAGAAACCGAGTTGACGTACCGGGAAAAAACGCGATATCGGTAGGTGATGGGCTTAGAGAACCATCCAAAACAACTTTCTCTAACTGCAGCCCTGTCGTCACCGATCCGTTTGCCGGACTGCCCTCCTCATCACCACAAGCATTGAGCAAGGCCAAAAAAAGGAGAAGCAATAATATTCTTTTCATCACACGGAACCCCATCCAGCTAAAAAACAGTTAGAATGGATTATGGCAGTTCGTGCAGCGTATGAACACTGTCTCCCAAATAAGACAGCTTACAGAATAGACTAGAGATTTATCAGCAATAAAAACCCACCAAACACTACCATGGCAACCCCTATGGCAAGACTGATCTTGTCTTCTTTGTCTGGCCCTCTGCTCATAATGATGTGATCGGGATTTTTTGGATCATAATATACGGTTAACTGTGATCCGACGGGATGCTGTTCCACCACACGCTGGGCATATTCGGGTGAGGCGGTCATCCCCTCTGTGAACTCATACTTTTTTTGGACCTGCTTGCCGTTCAATTCAAATTCATACTCGATATCCGGCGTGAGATTTTGATCTATTTTTGAAGATACAACCTTTGCCTTTATCTCAGGCCAATCCAGAGTCTGTTTTTTATTTTGAATTTTTCGCCAACTCCAAACCGCCATCACCACCCCGGCAAGCACAAACACCAAAATGATTAAACTATAATTCACTGCCATAGTAATCCCTTCACACTCCAGCCAGATTAATGAGTTTGTTGCATGTATTCAAATTGCGTGTTGTGGCGACAATACCGAGCTTCTTTTCAAAGTAATTATTATTGAATTTGGTTTTCCCAAAGCCGCCAGGACAATAAAGATAGATCTGTTCACCCTGTGTAAGATAGCTATCGCCCACGGCACTCGTCTCCTCTACCTTCTTTAGCTTGCCACCTTCAACATCGCGCGCAAAACTAAAGTAGATCGCCTTAGGGTCAATCCCTTTTTTCTTTAGCCAAGGATGAGCCTCTACCGCTTTCGTAAACGTATCTGCCTCTCTCAATACGACTGGAATAGAATATGAGAAACTGGCCTGTAACGATTTTTCGATTTTATCGATGAGCTTTTTTCGGGAAGACTCTTTTGTCACAAAGACCACGTTCCCGCTTTGGATATAGGTTTGTACGCCAGAAAAATCGCAGGAATCAAACACCGCTTTGAGATCAGACATCTGGATCTTCTTTTGCCCGCTGACATTGATTCCTCGCAACAGGGCTATCCAGGTGTTCAAAAAAAACTACTCCGCAGTAAAGACCAGTTGGCCATCCAGGATAGTGTGGGTCACCCTGCCATCCAGTTCCCAACCATCGAAGGGCGTGTTTTGGCCGCGGCTTAGAAAACGTTTCGCGTCTACCGTATTGGAGATTTCCGGGTCAAAAATACAAAGGTCTGCAGTGCTATCTACACTCAAATTTCCAACGGGCAGGCCAAGGATCTGCGCAGGCCCAGAGCTGATAAGTGAAATGAGCTGACTAAGAGTAAGGACCTTGTCCTTTACCAGTCTCAGCCCTAGTAAGAGAAATGTCTCCAGGCCCGAGATGCCTGGCTCTGTCTCACTGATAGGGCCAAACTTGGCATCACTGTCGTGTGGCTGATGGTCTGTAGTAATTGCCGATATGGCCCCAGAAAGCAGCCCGGCTCGCAAACCCTCTCTATCGCGCTGCGAACGCAGGGGCGGACGCACATGACACTGGGCATTGAAGTCCAGCAAATCCATTTCGGTGAGAAATAGATTATGCATATTCACATCAGCCGTTACTGGCATCCCTTCTTCCTGCGCCTGGGTAATCATATTCACCGCCCGCGCTGTAGAAAGCCCACAAAAGTGGGCGCGTGCGCCGGTATGCTCAATGAGAGCAAGCTCTCTGGCCACGGCAATGGTCTCTGCAAATTCAGGGATCGGGGCCAAACCCAGGCGGGTACTTACCGGCCCTTCGTGGGCAACACCCCCGCCACGCAACCAGGTATCTTCGGCGTGGATAAAAACAGTGAGATTGTGGCCGGAGGCGTATTCCATGGCCCGACGCATCACCAAGGTATCGCGCACCGGTTTATAGCCATTGCTCACCCCTACGCAACCCACGTCTGCCAGGGCCTTCATTTCACTGGTCAAACGCCCCTCCAGGCCCACGGTGAGAGCCCCCATGCACAGCACTCTGGCCTTGCGGCTGGCCGCTGCACGCTGATAGATCAGCTCGACTACCGACGGGTTGTCACAGACAGGCGTGGTATCAGGTGGGCAGCACAAGGTAGTAATACCACTGGCCGCCGCCGCACGGGTTTCGGATTCAATAGTGCCTTTGTATTCCAGACCCGGTTCGCGTAGACGCGCCCTGAGATCCACAAAACCAGGGCAGACGATTTTGTCTTTGGCATCGATGGTTTGATCGGCACGAAAGCCCTTTGGCACAGCGCCGACAGAGGCAATCTTGCCATTTTCGATGACGATATCGACGACCTGGTCCAAGGAATTGGCCGGATCGATCACTCTGCCGCCCTTGATTCGCAGACTCATCAGACCTCCCCCGCTGCAATACCGCTCATGCACATAGACATAATCGCCATGCGTGCCGCGATGCCATTGCTGACTTGCTCGAGTATGACCGACTGCTTACCATCGGCTACGCTGGATTCGATCTCCACGCCGCGATTGATAGGACCGGGGTGCATCACGATGGCGTGGCTATTGGCAAGGCGGAGTTTTTCCTCGGTTAAACCGTAACAATTAAAATATTCTTCCTCGCTGGGAACAAAGGCACCGTCCATACGTTCCTTTTGCAGCCGTAACATGATGATCACGTCTACCCCTTCCAGCCCCTTATTCATATCGTTGTAGACATGCACGCCCATGCTCTCTATGGCGCTGGGTAAGAGTGTTTTGGGCGCAATCACCCGCACTTCATTTACGCCCAAGGTGGTGAGCGCATGAATTTCCGAACGCGCGACACGTGAATGCAGGATATCGCCGACGATGGCCACGTTCAGGTCGGCAAAGGCTCCGAAGTGTTTGCGTATGGTCAGCATGTCCAACATGGCTTGGGTGGGATGGGCGTAACAGCCGTCACCTGCATTGATCACACTGATATGTGGCGCGACATGATTGGCAATAAAAAAACTGGCACCGCTGAGCGCATGGCGGACCACGAACATATCGGCGTGCATGGCCTCCAGATTCTGCAAGGTATCCAACAAGGACTCGCCCTTGGAGGTGGCAGAAGTAGCAATATTCAGATTGAGCACATCGGCGGAAAGGCGTTTCGCCGCCAATTCAAACGTGGTGCGAGTGCGCGTACTGTTTTCAAAGAACAGATTAACGATAACCTTGCCGCGAAGCAGGGGAACCTTCTTGACCTGTTGTTCACCCACAGTAAGAAATGACTCGGCATTATCCAGAATCTCCACCAAAATAGCGCGGGGCAGGCCTTCAATCGTGAGAAAGTGGCGGAGTTTTTTGTCTTTGGTCAGCTGTATGGAGTTCTTATAACCCATGCACTATTCGCTTACTCATGTCGCTGCGTCGACGATGGAGAGATTCAGAGGTTGCGGCCCGGCCAATTTTACCTGTTGATTCGTCGCCAACTCAATATATTCGCCGACAATATCCGCCTGTATGGGCAACTCACGTCCACTGCGTTCCACCAAGCAGACCAGAATCACCCGTCTGGGCCGCCCGTAATCAAAAATCTCGTTCAAGGCCGCTCGAATCGTGCGCCCAGTATACAGCACATCATCGACCAGGATGATGTTCCTGTCTTCCACACTCGCAGGAAGATGGGACGGGGTAACCTGAGGGTGCATCCCAATGCGGGTAAAATCATCGCGATAAAAGGAAATATTTAGAGCCCCCAAGGGAGTCTTAAGGGCCAGTCCCTCGTGCAGTCGTTCCGCGACCCAGGCACCGCCGGTATGAATACCTATCATCATGGGGTCTTCGATGGACTCGTCCTGGATTTTTTTACGAGTTACCTGCACCAGTTCTGAGACGAGCGTATCTACATCTTTCATTGTGGGTCCATTCTTCCTTGTTCGCTGAGCCAGGTCTGTAAGATCACCACGGCCGCCATGCTATCTATGGCCTTTTTGTGTTCCTTGCTACCGGGTTTAAATCTCAAACCGCGGGCGGATAATTCCTCTTCGGCGGCAAATGAACTCAGGTGCTCATCCACCAGAAAAACCGGAAGGCCATAGAGGCACTTTAGTTCTTCTACAAACGTTCGTATGGCGGGCATCATCTCGTGCTCGCCCTCCCCCTCCTGGCGATGGGTAGGCTTGCCCACCACAAAAGCCTGGGGACGCCACTCGCCCATGATCTTATCCAGTTTATCTTTTGGGATAGCGCCCTTCTTGGTTTCAAAGGTGTCGACTGGGGATGCCTTGGCGATCAGTGTCTGGGCAACGGCAATACCAATACGGCGCAGACCAAAATCAAAGCCTATAACGGTACTAAAACTGGAGGACGAATCTGCATTCACAGGCGGAATTGTCGCCCAAGCAGAAAAGATTATCAAATGATGGTTTAGGCGTGACCCACGTCGTTGGAGAGTCTGCGCAGATCCACACCCATACACAGGGCGGCTGCCTCCCAGCGCTCCTCCACCGGAAGATCAAAAATGATATGGGGATCGGCCGGACCATTTAGCCAGGCGTTGGCCGCCATTTCCTGTTCCAGCTGACCCGCCCCCCAACCGGCATAGCCCAAGGCCACCAGACGACGGATTGGGCCACCACTTTGTGCAATGGCTTCGATGATATCGCGAGAGGTCGTAACGCCAATCGTATCGGTCACCTTGATGGTGGAGCCCCAGTCCCCTACCGGATCATGAATGATGAAGCCACGCTGCTTATCGACCGGGCCACCCAGAAACACCCGTTGATCACCATTCTCTTTACGATCCCAGTCCAGACCCAATTGGGTAATGACCTCAGCCAGGCTTACATCCGTTTCCCGATTTATCACCACACCCAAGGCACCATTTTCATTGTGCTCACAGATATAGGTCACACTCTGGTAGAAATTGGGGTCCTGTAGTCCAGGCATGGCGATCAGGAACTGATTCGTCAGATTCGCTGGCATATCCATTTTTTGTATTTTTATCCTTATCAGTTCCGTTCCAAGGGGGTATGCGTTTTTTATGCCCGACAGCTAGCTCAATCTAGCCACCAATAGCACCCTTTCCGGGGATAAATCGCCATTGATAGGTAATATGCAAGACATCGGTATATTTCTGTATGGCCTCCGGGAACGGGGCATAGGGTGCCCCCAGGCGCACAATCCGTTTGGCAGACGTATCCAGCAATTGATAACCCGAGGAGCGAAGGATTTGTATATCCCTGACCGTACCATCTGAATTGATGAGCACATCCAACTCCAGGGTGACCGAATTTCCGAGTCTGCGCGCCAGATCGGGAAAATTAAATTTGCCGACTTGCTCCACCTTACGTCGCCAGGTATTGCGATACGCCGCTTCCACGTGATGGGCCGCCTCTGCCGCCAGCCTTTTCTCTGGTCCCAGGCTCTCTTCAACCACCTTTTCAGATAGAGGGACATCAATACTCGCGATCTCCATGCTACGAGCATAGAGCTGAGCCGCCGTTAGCTTACGCGCATCACCCTTTTTGGGCTCGGTGGCCACGTCCAGGGTGACATGCTGATTCTCCGAAGTAAGCACTCGCTTTTGCTCCACCTGAGGGGATGTCGCCTGCAGGCGGGAGGTGACAAGCTCCTCGGATACCTGAAATTCATTAACGGGAGTTTTGGTTTCACTGATGGTTTGAGGGAGTTGCTCTGTGGCGGATTGGCCTCCTCCCTTCTGATTGGCCTCTGCAAAGCGCTTGGCGTTTTCAGGGGCCTTGACCGTTTGGGTATTAATAAAGGTCACATCAAAGCGTTTTCCCCGGTTGGGATCACTGTGCCACTCAAACGCCAGCCCCAATATCAGCACGGCATGGACACAGGCCGCCACCACCATCATCATGATAAAGCGATCCCGCACCACGGCATCATGGGCGCTATAGTGATAAGCATTTAATATTACAGGATTTTTCATGCCGCCCCTAACTGTCGATATACCTTTTGACTAATCACGCCACTAATAAATCCAAAAATAAGCGCAAATGTCATAAAAATGGGGTAAAGGCCCAACAGGCCCGGATGAGGAACAAGCAGCCAATAGGCCAGAAGGAACTGGGCACTGGTGTGTGACAAGGCGCAGAGTACAGCCACGCCTAATGGGCTCAAGCCAAAACGGGAAGGGAAGGCGCTGATAAGGGACAAGATCCCGATAACGGCCACGGCACCCGCCAAGCTCAAGGCAAAGGTGGGCGAGAGGAAACTACCCAGAAGCAGACTGGCTACCAGCACGCGCAACAGACTCACCCACACCGCCATACGCAAACCGTAGCGAAAAAAGACGATCAAGGTAATGATATTGGCCAACCCGGGCTTTACACCGGGGAGAGGGCTCGGAAAGGCCGCTTCAATGAGATGTACCAGTATGGCCAGGCTGGCAAAACCGGCAATCAATCTGTCCTCTCGCGTCACCGATACGCTAAGCATTAGAAATTGATACTATCGTAACGGTCATCACCCAGCAAAAACAGGCTGACGCCATTGGGAAGACAAGCGCTAAATTCTCCCACCTTTTGCAACCAGCCACTGCGTATGCATTGTTTATTGCTGCAAGGAGATGCCAGCACGCGAATTTTTTTCTCCGACACCTCCACAATCGTCTCTCCCAGAAATCCCTCGATGCGATAGACTCCATCCTGGTCTAAAGCTAAGAGACGCTTGCTGCTCCTTGCAGACAGTTCGGCGGTATCGGCAAAGGCTTCATGCGGCTGCCAGAGAAGGGGATACAGCGAGACGACTAAAAAGAACGAAAATAGCAAAACCAGAATATCGGCACGCGTTGTCATAGTTTGATTAGGTCAATTTTGGGCAGCGGCTGAACTTTAAACTCAACCCGGTCTTGGAGTTTTTCCGTGAGCTGGACTCGTCCATCTTCCAGCACAACCATTACTGACCTGGCACCCATCTTCTTTGCAATACGAGGCCAGTCCTTTTCACCTGCTACCATCAACGCAGTTGCAATGGCATCGGCGGCCCCGGCAGACTGATGCACTACAGTAACCGATTGAACACCTGTTGTGGGATACCCTGTTCTCGGATCGAGCACATGATGGTAACGTTTGCCATCATATTCAAAAAATCTTTCATAGTCACCCGAGGTGACCAGGGCCTCGTCCCCCGACACATTGATGGCGGCAATCACCCCGTTTTGTCTGGGATGTTTGATACCAATGCGCCACGGCTCGCTCCCCTTGCTACCAACAACACGAAGATCTCCGCCGGCATTGACAATGGCATTGTGAATTCCCACTTCGCGCAGATGTTCAATAATCAGATCGATACCAAATCCCTTGGCGAACCCCCCAAAATTCAACAGCAGCTGATCATTATTTCCCTTGATGGCGGTGCCTTTGATTTCGATCTGATCCAAGCCGGGTTTGGCCGCAACCAAGGCCTTGATTTTGTCTGCCTGCGGAGGTTCTTTGATTGCGATCTCGTCTTCATGAAAACCCCATAGCTTGATCAATTGCCCGATTGCCGGATTAAAAAGCCCTTCGCTGTTTGTGAAGTGCGGTTTGGCAGCCTGCAAAAGATTAATCACCGAGCCAGAGGTATGAAATGAACCTTTGAGTGGCAGGATTTGATTGACTCGTCCTAAGGTTCCAGGCTTATGGGGATGCCACGCATTCTGCATATAACGTAAATCTTCCGTTACTTCCTGCATGGCGTTATTGGCCTTATTTGCACTCACGTCATAAAAATCCAGACTCACCGTGGTGCCCAGGGCGAACAATTGAAAATGGTGTAGCTCGGCACTTTCTTCAGCTGGCTTGGTGCAAGAGATCACGAGCAACGTGATCAGTACTACGCTTACTGCACGCAATAAACTAGATCTGCAGATCATGGGCAATCGCATTAAACAGTTGCGCACTGATATTGAGTCCATATTCTTTATCCAATTCACGAACGCAAGTGGGACTAGTAACATTAATTTCAGTGAGATAGTCGCCGATGATGTCCAGCCCCACAAATTGCAAGCCCAATTCAAGGAGCTTAGGAGCGACTTGCTTACAGATCCATTTGTCTCTTTCACTGATAGGAACACCATGGGCACTCCCGCCAGCGGCTAGATTCCCGCGAGTTTCGCCTTTCTGCGGCACACGCGCCAAGGCATAAGGGACTGGCTCACCATTAACAAGAAGCACGCGCTTGTCACCTTCACTAATTTGGGGAATAAATTTTTGCGCCATGATCATGTGCTTATCAAAGCCAGTCATGGTTTCCAGTATCACGTTCAGATTAGGGTCGTCCGCTTTTACTCTAAAAATAGATGCCCCGCCCATCATGTCCAGGGGTTTAACGATCGCATCCCCTTGCTCTTTAACAAAGGCCTTTAATTGATCACGGGAAGAACTCACCAATGTGAGTGGTGCGCACTGTGGGAACCAGGCCGTGTAGAGCTTTTCATTGACTTCACGCAAACCCCGCGGACTGTTCACCACTATTACGCCTACTCCCTGGGCATAGTCCAACAGATAGGTGGCATAGATATAGTCCATATTAAAGGGCGGATCTTTACGCATGAGGATACAGTCAGTGACTTGTTCCACCGGTGAAAAACCTTCATCTAAAAATCGGAACCAGTCTTCATTATTATCTTTTACTTCTACTTTACGCCACTTGATCCACAGCCGCCCTTCAATCAAGCTCAAATCACCTATCTCCAGATACAACAACTCCCAGCCGCGCTGCTGCGCCTCGAGCATCATGGCAAAACTAGTATCTTTATAGGGTTTGATACTCTGAATAGGGTCCATGAGGACGGCAATGCGTGGGGTATTTTTACTCATGGTCAGCGATTCGAAATCTCTCGCGCGGCAGCCAACAAGGCAAGACGGGCGATGACGCCATAGGCATAAAAACGGTTCGGTGCCGCATCGGGTTTAAGATTATTGTCGGGTGAATTCAGGCATTCAGCAAAGGCCAAAGGCTCGAAATGCATGCCCGGCGCATTGAGATTTTCATTGACGCCGCGCCCGGTATGAACACGATAAAAACCACCCACTACGAAATGATCGATCATATAGACCACTGGTTCAGCTACCGCCTTATCGGCGCCCCAGGTTTCGAACGAGTAAACGCCCTCTTGAACAATAACTCGGGTAATCGCAGAACCTTCCTTGGCGGAGGACATGCGCGTTCGCTGTTTGCGATTGAGTTCAAAGATCTCGTCCGGTTCATGTACGGTCATCACACCCATTCCATAGGTGCCCGCATCGGCCTTAACAATGGCGAAGGGCCTTTTATCCACGCCGTACTCGTCATATTTTTTCTGTACGCGTTTGAGTGTTTCTTCTACCCCTTTGGCAACACACTCTTCACCTTCACGCTTCATAAAGTTGATTTCGCCACACTTGTGAAAAACCGGGTCAATCAACCAGGGGTCGATATCAATCTTTTTTGCGAACTCATTGGCCACTTGTTGATACTCGGTGAAATGCATGGACTTGAGTCGATTGGCCCAGCCCAGGTCCAGAGGAGGAATCACCGTTTGTTCTATATTCTCCAGTATGGCCGGACGCCCTGCAGATAGATCATTGTTCAGCAGAACAGTACACGGGGAAAATCCTTCAACAAATATTTTATCGCCTTCTCTTTTGACGGGTTCCAGTATAATTCGTTTCCCGGAGGGCAGTTCAATTTCCTGGGGCCCTTCCAAGTCGGGTATTAATGATCCAATGCGCGCCTTATAGCCTGCGTTGCGTATAATGTCTTGTAGGGTGGCCAGGCTTTCCAGGTAAAATAGATTGCGCGTATGGTTTTCTGGAATAATCAGCACCCCACAGGCTTCGGGGCAGATCCTTTCCATCACAGACTGAACCGCCTGTATACACAGGGGCATAAACTGGGAATTAAGATTGTTAAATCCGGCAGGAAAAAGATTGGTGTCTACAGGTGCCAGTTTGAAGCCGGCGTTTCTTAGATCAACCGAGGCATAAAAGGAAGCGGGCGTTTTTCGCCATTGTTGGCGCAGCCAGATCTCAATATCTGCCTGGTGTTCCAAAAAATGAGTTTCCAGTTCCAGCAGGGGGCCTGTGAGAGCAGTTGTTAGGTTAGGGACGGAAGAACCAAAATCAGTTGGTTTGTTCATAATATTTAATCTGCTCCTTCCAGGCAGGGTCTACACCTTAACATAGGACAGGCGCACTGAAAAATAAATCCCTGAAATCAATAATCTAGAGGCATTGCCCACTTTTTACTAAGCGATTGATAATTCACATATAAAAACCCTGCCCTTTACAAAAATCGTGAGCCAATCGCTTATATGTGGGTCTGTAGGCTGCGATTTTAAAGGGGGAAGAGAGATTAAATAGTAAGCGGGGCCCACTCAGCCGATCGCTGCAGGGCCTGCACTGTGCTTGCCAATCAATCCTTCCCGCGCAGCTTGCTCAAAATCCGATTAAATCTAATCCCCGCCCTATCTTTCGAAAATGGCTCCTTATTTAAATTTGGCCCATATCTAAAGTTTCCTAAAAACATGCCGATTATCCGGTTGTATGGAGTTGTGTAAGTTGAAGGATGAGCTTCGATATGGATATATCGCTAGGAAATTTGCCGGTCAATTCGCGAGCGCATGATGCGCATCTTCGCAGGCCGGATCATTCATTCAAAGACCAGGACAAGCCCCAAGGCGTTGAAGTCGGTAACGCTGAGTGGTCTCGTGCTGGTGGTCTCCATTTAGGTCAGATTCGTGCCTTTATTGCAGAAAACATTGTTGATGCGATCATGGAAGGATCTGAAGTAGACAGCAACAATACGCCCTACCCTCAACCCGCTGCCAACAGCCCCATTGGGGTTGTGAATCAGATTGTTGACGCAGCGCGTCGCTTGTTGCACTACTTTGAGCAATCCTCATCAGACGCCCCTGAAACCTCGCCCACGGAAGCGGTACAAAACAAACTGGACACGGGTTTTAGTCGCGTTGAGGAGTCTTTGAGTCAACTTACAAATGTCACTGAAGAGCTGTTGGCTGAATTACAGGCCATACGCAACGCAGTTGACGAGCAACTTCAACAACCGCTAAATACCGAGGGAAACACGTCCGTTTCTTTTTCTGCTGCAGGCCATGAGGCCTACAATATGAAATCGCGTACCTCTATTGAAATCAAAACCCAGGAAGGGGATATTGTAACAATAGATTTGGCGCAACGGGCACGCTATGATTCCACATCGTTAGCAACACAAAGTTCAGGAAAAAGTCTTTTTGCTCATGAAAGTAGGCTGCGGACGGATTCGCAACTGCATATACGTGTCAAAGGAGATTTGAACGAGGAAGAACGCAAGGCCATCGAGGACGTTGTTCGCAATATTAATCAACTCACGGAAGATTACAGCGCGAATGACATAGGAAAGGCTTTGGATCTCAGCGATCAAATCAATATGAACAGTGAGCAATTGGCCATGGTGTCTTTTGACTACCGTAAATCTGAACACTATCGTGCTGCCAGGATGTACGAATCAACCCAACAAGCGGTTCAGGATGAGCCCCTGTCTAGAGAAGCTGCACCCAAGCCACAGGAGTTGCTTGCAGTACTATCTGATTTCGTCCAGAAGGTCCGGACAGTAATCGAAGACATGCGGGTGGATACACCCATTGCCGAGCCACGTAAAGTGACTACCCATTTATTGGAAGCCATTTTCGCGTTTAAAGGGACATTAAACGTTGGTGGACAAGAGGCAAAGGAAGAAAATCGAGCTGATTTATCTCAACTCGATACATTCATGGAAGAAGTGGCTGCCCAGGAAGGGTAGGTTTGAGGGAAGTAGGACTGTCACAGGGACGTGCACCCTTTTTCTTCATTAAATCGTTTGGAGATTGGCGTAGGCCAAGACCAGCCATTTACGACCCGCTTGCTGAAAATTCACTTCCACACGCGCATGAGCACCATTTCCTTCGTAATTGAGCAGCACTCCCGTTCCAAAGGTGGGATGGTTAACCATTTGCCCGATTGAAAACTCGGCGGGTTCTTGTGTCACATAATCATCGTTGTGAAACCGTGATCCGATAGGCAGGCTCACACTGGCCCTGGGTCGAACCTCTTCCATTAGATGCTTGGGCACTTCGTTTAGAAAACGCGAAGGATGGGCAAAGGACTCACGTCCATACATACGCCGCTGCTCGGCGCATGTCAGATACAATTGTTGACGTGCGCGCGTCATGCCCACATAACACAAACGACGCTCTTCTTCGGTGCCTTCATCGTCTTGCAAAGAGAGTTCGTGCGGGAACAGACCCTCCTCCATACCCACAATGAACACCAGTGGAAATTCCAGACCCTTGGCAGAATGCAGCGTCATCATCTGTACGCAGTCCTCCCCCGGATCGGCCTGGCCTTCGCCGGCCTCCAGGGCACTATACGAGAGAAATTCGCTGAGTGGATCTAACTCGGGCTCGTCTTCTTCCAGTTCTTTAGAGAATTCACTGGCGGCGTTGATCAACTCCTTCAAGTTTTCGATGCGTGCCCGCCCCCGTTCACCCTTTTCCTTTTGATAGTGTTCCATAAGTCCATACACCTCGTAGGCGTGCTCCAGCAACTCGACGATGCTCGTGGAACCGATCAGCTCGCTCCCTTCCTGGATCATGCCGATAAAAGTCTGCAAGGCGTTGGCCGCCCTGGCACTCAAACCCTTATTCGCGAGTATCCCCTGGGAGGCATCCCATAAGGTCAACCCGTGGGTACGCGCCACGATGCGTACCTGCTGCATGGTGCGCTCGCCGATACCACGGGTAGGGGTATTTACTATACGTTCAAAGGCGGCATCATCGGATTTGTTGTTCAGTAACCGCAGGTAGGCCAGTGCATCCTTAATTTCCGCGCGATCGAAGAATCGAAATCCGCCGTAGATGCGGTAAGGCATGCCCGCCATCAACATGGCTTCTTCCAGCACACGCGACTGGGCATTGGAGCGATAAAGGACAGCCGTCTCACTGCGCCGATTGCCTTGATTGACCCAGTTCTGGATCACGTCCACCACAAAACGGGACTCGTCCTGCTCGTTAAAGGCAGCAAAAAAACGAATGGGATCACCATCATTATCATTAGTCCACAATGTTTTGCCCAAACGACCGGTATTATTTTGTATGAGCTGGTTTGCCGCATTGAGGATATTGCCCGTTGAACGATAGTTCTGTTCCAGGCGAATCAAACGGGCATTAGGGAAATCGTTTTGGAATTTATGAATATTTTCGATCTTGGCACCGCGCCAGCCATAGATAGACTGGTCATCGTCACCGACCACAAAAATACTGCCGCTCTTACCGACGAGCGCGCGCAACCAGGCATATTGTAATTCGTTGGTATCCTGAAACTCGTCTACCAGGATATGACGAAAACGTCTTTGGTAGTGCTCCAATAGATCGGGGCGCTCGCGCCACAATTCAAAGGAACGTAAAAGTAGCTCGGCAAAATCAACCAAGCCGGCATTCTGACACAGTGTTTCATAGTGTAAATAGATTCGCGCTAAAACCTGGTCAGACATGTCTCCACTTTCGGGAAGATTTTTCGCCCGTATGCCCTTATCCTTCTGACCATTGATAAACCACTGAGACTGTTTGGCCGGCCACTTTCCTTCATCCAGTTCCAATTCACGAATAGCACGCTTGACCAGTCTCAACTGATCTTCAGAATCCAGAATCTGAAATGTTTTGGGCAAACCCGCTTCCTGATGATGGGCGCGTAAAAGTCGATGGGCGATACCGTGGAAGGTGCCGACCCACAATCCTGCGGTGGGGATTTGCAGGAGATCCTCCAAGCGGTGGCGCATCTCTTTGGCTGCCTTGTTGGTGAAGGTCACGGCCAGGATTCCATAAGGCGACACGCCCATGGCCTGAACTGCCCAGGCAATACGATGCACCAGGACACGGGTTTTGCCACTACCGGCACCGGCCAATACCAGGAGATTGCCGTCTGCCGCCGTGACAGCGTCTCGCTGCGGATCGTTTAGAGATTCAAGTAGGTGGGTGACGTCCATGCGGCCATTGTAACATAGGCATATTGATGTCGCCGGACCTTAGCGACAAGCACGATAATTCTACAACTATTTTATTTTATTGAAGAAATTAACAACTCCGGGGCTCCGATCGCCCCTATATTGGCTCGACCCTCGATAAAAATTCTCTCCCAGAACAGGCGTAGATTTTCGATTTTTGACATACTGCCATAACGTTTACTGTCTGAACTCAGGCCCAGGCCATAAAAATAGATCTGGGCGTTGTCCCAGTTGGCAACCAAACCAGACCGACGGGCTTTTTGAAAAATCTTCCGACTATCAAATTTAGCGAGACTCTTGCGACGATAAAACGATGCAACTTCACTATTTTCCATTCCATCTGAAACAATCAAAACGATCTTTCTTTTTGCTACATCTTTTGCCACGATCTGCACTGCGATCTGTTTTAAGGAATACAATATATCCGTTTTAGGTGTCTTTGGATTGATGTCCTTAATTGCTTTATTAAGTGTTTCATGGAAGGAGGCATTAAAATTTTCGTTGGACTTCTGAATACAGTCCAATAGTAACGGCTTATCACTGTAGCGGAGGTTGTACAGGAAGTCTTGCGTGGGAGCAGGTTCAATTGTTCTACTGAATACAATTTCTGGATATTGATCCCGATAATTGGCAGAAAAACGAATTATCTTGACCATATCTCCAGTCTGTCCCCAATCCGACACCAGCTCTTTTATCCGACTAGCCATTTTTTCGCTGATTGGGATGGTCTGATCTATAATGAGGTAGAAAGCGC
>JAOUPJ010000037.1 GCA_029879945.1 Gammaproteobacteria bacterium | reverse complement strand
GGTGGACGCCATGGGGAGTCTGCGCCCCTTGACGGGGCTGAGATCATACTCCCGTTGGTCTCGGGGATTCGCGGTGTCCATAAGCTGGTAATAGCGGGATTGTCCCCACGGCAAGACCTGCCTGCCCAGCCCTAGCCAAAAACGGCTGTACAAGGGCTTGTGGATGTAGCTCTCTCCCACTTCGGCAAGCTGCTCATCCTGGTTGTATTTGTCTTTGGAGAAATATCCGCTGAGTTTGTATTCCACAGTGCCCCATGCGGTCCCATCCATCGACAGCGAGGCAGAAGACACGGCACGCGTATATCCACTGCGACGAATCAGGTCTGGCTCTACACCGCGGTCAAATAAGGATTTGACCAGGGTTTGCTGCAATTTTCCGTGAAACCGCCAGTTATCCCGATTGAGATAACGACGCAACATCTGGGTTTTTGACAGAGGAGAAGGCCCCCCTGCTTTAGAACCGTCATTCGGTCCCTCCTGTTCACTGGCCCACACCGAAACCTCCACCATGAACAGAAATAGGCCAATGGCGAAAACAAGCGCTAACTTAATAAATTTACTAAATAAATTCATTTTACCCAATTGTTGGATTTCGTGGTCTGCCGCGCGGTTGTTCAAATTGGTGATTAAGCAGTCGATTTATTTGGGAGAGGGTGCTCGATCTGAATGCCGCGTCTTCAAAGTGCAACCCGAGTACCAAGGGGCAGAAAAAGTCTGCGAGGAAATGAAGAAAGCCCCCACGATGAGAGGCTTTCTGGACTTGATGAACAATTATTGATTTAGAACTGACAATCCCAGGAATTGACTGCCGCTAAATACTTGTTCATATCATGATCTTCCACTGCGTCGATTCCACTTTCCAATACGGCTTCAAAAGCGCCATCGATGGAATCTAAAAAGCGGAACCAAAAACCGGGATCATCGTGCAATTCTTTCTCTTCCGAAATATAGATCAAGGAGCCGACATGGCTGTAACCCATGAATCGGGCGGGAACTCGGGTGACTAAATCATTATTGTTCTGGAAGCGAAAAAAACGGGATTTGCATTCGTTATTAAAAATGCGCGCCGTGTCCACCTTCATGGCCCGTGGTTGGCCAAAGGTATAAACTGCCGAAAAAGGCAAATCGTGGTGTACCAGTCTGGCCGCGGCAACAGTGGCCATGGCACCACCCAGGCTGTGACCGGTCAGGAACAGCGGGCGCTTCCTTTCAGCACGTAGTTTCTGATAGCGATCAAACAGCGGCGTCCACACGTCATCTACAGAATTCCAGAAGCCACGGTGAAACTCACCAAATAGGGCCTTTTCGGGAAAAATCCGCACATTGTCCATCCAATCACTCAATTCATCGGTGCCGCGAAAAGCGAGGCAAAAATAGTCTTCATGTTCAATCAACGCCCCCTGGGCGCTGTTCTTTGATTCACCCAACACGGATTTGAATTTGGCGTCTTCAGATTTCAGATCGTTTAAGATATTTTCTTCATGGGGCGCACCACTTCCAGGGTGTTTCATATACACCGCCTTGGCGATGCGTGCCATCCAATAGGCATTACCTTCACAGAGTTTGGTTTTGTAGGGTTCGATGGTTTTCATGACTCAATTCCTTTGATTATGGTGTTATAGACCCAGCGCTTTGGCGGTGACTTCTGGTTGTGAAGCAAGACAACTTCCTTGTTTGCCAAAGCCTTACGGTTATACCATGTGACTGGAGAATTGAGAACTGTGTGGTTATTCTTGGTGGACCGTCTGTATACACTTTAATCTAACAGAACTCTTAGGTAGAATGCATCTAAAGAAAAAATTAACATAATTCTAACTAATTGATAATAGGAAACTATATGAGCACCCGCAGTTCAGACGTCCTCAATATGCTCAATCTCAGAGCCAACACGGCGCAGTTTTCCATTCGTGTTACAGGTATCGAGGGAGAGACCAAACTCACCCGACTAGAAGGAGTGGAAGAGGTTTCTCAACTGTTTGAATTCATCGTAGAAATCGCTCTCACGGACGATGAGATCACATTTACCGACATACTAGGAAAATCTGCTCAAATCACAATTCGCGCCCAAGACGGCTCCGATAGCAGGAATATAGATGGGATTGTTAGAGCAATTCAACAAATCGGAATCAAGCAATCTATTTTTCTCTACAGGCTCATCTTAGTTCCGAGCGTCTGGACTCTTACGCAAAAAATGAACTGCCGAATATTTCAAGACAAAGGGGCAGACGAAATTATCGATACCATCTTACAGGAAGCGGGATTACCAAGTGATCGCTACCAATTCAATGTTAATCGCGTTCCAGTATGCCGCAAATATTGTGTTCAGTATAACGAAACCGACTGGGACTTTATCCAGCGATTACTCAATGAAGAAGGGATTTTTTATTACTTTTCTCATGCGGAAGACGGCCATACCTTGAAGATGTGCAGTGAAAGTAGTTCTTGTGCCGATATCCCTGAGCCGGACATCGAATTCGATATATCCGAGTCACTGATCGGTGATCATGTTGCGGTACACCGCTTCAGTTACCGAGAAGCAATGCGACCGACTTCCTATACCAGCCGTGACTACCTTTTTACAAATCCTTCATTGGATCTCACTGCCAACCATGACGCGAGTGTCAACCATTTACCGGCGATGGAACAGTATAGTTATCCTGGTCTTTATGACAACCCAGACCTTGGCGCTGCCATCACAGAACGAAGGCAAAAAGAAAATCAAACATTTGAGAAACTTGGTGATGGAGACAGTAACTGCCCTCGCCTTTACAGTGGGCATATCTTCAATCTAGAAAACCATCCCACCGATTCGTTCAACCAACGATATTTTGTATTCAGAGTAAAGCACCAGGGCGTAGAAACTCAAGCGTTACAAGAACTAGCCTCTTCGGAAAGAAACTACTATAAAAATACATTCGAATGCATTCCAGTCGAAACAAGTTATATTCCTCAGAGACGTATTCCCAAACCACGAATACAAGGGGCGCAAACTGCCATCGTAGTAGGTCCTTCCGAAGAAGAGATCCATACCGATGAATACGGGCGTGTTCGAGTCAAGTTTCATTGGGATCGGGAACAGAGTAGCGAAACCAGTTCCTGCTGGATCCGCGTCGCACAAATGTGGTCTGGAACCTCTTGGGGTGCGATGTTCATTCCTCGCGTTGGGCAGGAAGTTGTGGTCGAGTTTCTGGAGGGTGATCCCGACCGGCCACTAATTACAGGCTGCGTGTACCACTCAGTCAACACACCTGCCTATCGACTTCCTCAGGAAAAGACAAAGAGTGTTATTCGAACAAATACCTCTCCCGATGGTGGGAGTTTTAATGAACTCCTGTTTGAAGACAAGAAGGACAATACCCAGGTAGTCCTGTCTAATGCCTATGGTCATCAAATCATAGAGGACGAAGCCACGCGTTGTCTCACAATTAAGACGCGTGACGAAAACCAGATGATCATGGATGACGAGAACGAAATCGTTACAGTAAAAACCAAGAATCAACACAAGTTGGAAATGGACGACGCCAACCAGAAATTTGTCCTCACCTCCAAAGACGGACATGCCGTACTGTTAGATGATGCCAACACGAAAATCGAATTTACGTCCAAAGAAGGTCACAAATTTTCATTTGATGATGGCAATCAAAGAATCGAAATCACCTCCGTCAATGGTCATAATTTTATCATTGATGATGGGTATAACATCGTCAGTGTAAAATCCAGTGAAGGTCATGCACTCAATATCGATGAAGGTGGTGGCACCCTCGAATTAACTAACTCCGAGGAAAATGCGCGAATAAAAATTGAGTTGAGCAGTGGTGCAGTGTTCGTGGAAAGCGATAGTAACTCGATAGAACTTAATGCTCCCGGCGGGGATATTAAACTCAACGCACTCAATATTGAATTAACCGCAGATATGGATTTAAAAGCAAAAGGCTTGAATGCCAAAATGGAAGGCACTATGGGCGTCGAAGTCAAAGGTGGCGTCACAGCAAAATTGGAGGCTTCGGGCCAGACTGACGTCAAAGGCGGCATGGTGATGATAAACTGATATGATTTGGAGCAAAGCTGAAAAAAGGGGTGAAATAGACTCCTTATCTCCCGCTAATCAAGATCAAAATGGTTTGATCAATAATCAATTCTATCTCGACCTGCCCGCGCAATGGACCGATGTTACCGTTCACACGTTCCTAGGTCCAGAAGAAGACGGTGTGCGCCACGACATATTTGTTGTAATTGACTCAGATAGCAAAGCCAAAACGGTAGAAGAATTTGCCAAACCCAAAATCAATGCACTTGCCAAAGAGTTACAAGGCTATGTCCCTTTAAACTCCGCTCCTCTGTTTATGAACAATGGTATGCCCGCCTTCGAACATGTATACCGTTGGGCTGCCAGTGAACAACGGGAAGTGATTCAGCGCATGGTCTATGTGCTGGCAGGTACTAAAGGATACACACTAACTACCACGTTTTCTGTAAAGACATGGAAAATGATGGGAGCCAAATTAGATGGAATCATTCGCTCCTTTGTTCCCATGATCAGCGAACCCAAACCGGAGAAATCGTAGTGCCAGGTCCAGCAGCAAGAGTTGGCGATACCATGGCGCATGGTGGATCGATAATGGGGCCGGGTCAAGCGACTGTATTGATCGGCGGCATGCCCGCTGCTCGCATTAGCGATACCACTGTCTGCCCCATGCAAACCCCTGCAGGGCCGGCCCCTATTCCCCACGTCGGCGGTCCAATTAGTCCACCTGGCGTAGTAACCGTATTGATTGGTGGAATGCCCGCTGCCACAATGGGAGATATCGCGATATGCGTGGGTCCACCAGACACTATAGCGATGGGATGCACCACCGTCATGATTGGCACCAGCGGTGCAGGAGGCGGTGGCGGCGCGGGAGGTGGCGCAGCCCAGGCAGCACAAGCCGCTGCGGCTGCAGCGGTCCAGGGTACAGCAGGTTCTGCAGTCGAAGGCCCTCACTGGATTGAATATCGATTTGTAGATACTGCGGGTAATCCAATCAGCGGTCTGCCCTATCACTTCAGTACCGTAGACAATGAAGAAAGAGATAGCGTGCTGATGGCAGATGGTGTTGTACGAGCCGGTTCCCTTTCTCAGGAGGGGCAATGCACCGTCAATCTATTTGATTTGCACAGCGCTCAATGGTCCACACAGGAAGCCGAGGTGGGTTCGAGCATTGATCTTAGTGCAGAGTCTGACGGATTTGAAAGTGGCACGCCAGCAACCATTGAAATATGGTCCAGAGATATCCGAGGTAATGACGCCTTAATACGCTGCATTGAAACAGAAGTGAACAACGATTCCGTTGAAGCCCAATGGCAATGGGAACTACCGGAAAGAGAACAGAGCGATATAGAGCGCCTGAGTTATTATAGTGCCGCTCAGTTTTATTTCATTGTTCGGGTTGGTCCTTGTCGCACCCGATCAGACTTTCTTCGCTTTCAGGATCGCATTGAGCTTGAATTGCTGGATGAAAACGGCGAAGCTGCCTCCGGTCAGAACTACCGGCTCTTTTTATCCACGGGAGAAATACGCGAAGGCACTCTGGATGGAAACGGCTGCGCGACTGAAGAAAATGTGCCCCCGGGAAGATGGGCAGTAGAGTTTCCTGGGTGCCATACAGATGAAGACTATGAGAATGACTGAGCACGAGATCTATTAGATGGCCCGTCAACGTAGCGATTATTTTTACCAAGCTCGAAGATCCTTTGTTGTTTCTCCACCACACCATTTTTCGATGATTTTGACGAGTAACTCTGGCAATGCTGCGCTGGCAAACCTGCCCTATGAGATCATTATTGACGACAATACCGTTTTGCGTGGCGCTACCGACGATGACGGTTTTTTTGAACATGAGAACGTTCCACCAGGCGAATACGAGCTGCTCTTGAATAACAGACGTTATAGCGGCGTTATTTTTTCCATACCTCAGGATATAGAACGGATGCGGTATCGTGTCAAAGGTTTCTATTTCAGTAATGATGATGAACGGAACGATGACGAAATAAACGAAGAGTTAGAGTTTCCAGATGGAGAAGAACGGCAAGAACACGGAAGCCCCATACAAAATGAATTCAGAAGCTCTGAAGATAATCCCTTCGAGCAGTTTCTAGCAGAGACAAATCTGGAAACTGACGATGTATCGATCATATAGGGGAGACCAGCATGTCGGTTAGCGCAACCATGACACCCGCTATAATTGATGATCTTAGCGATGAAATTACCATAAGTATTAATGCACCGGTAAATAGTAGTGAAGCTGAAGTCTCCTTACTGGAATTAGATCGTTGGAAATTTGATGGCGGCATAGCGGGGAATGCCCGTCAACGTCAACGAGCTATTAGGCGATATCCTCACCATTGGCATGAAGTGCCAGACTCTCAAAACAACTTTGTCGCTCGTTTTCAAGGCACGATCAACAGACGCAGATTTCTAGTAAGTGAGTCCTCGTCCGCCAATCCAAGTGGAAATGTCCCTACGATCAAAATCAAATTTGACGGAGACTCGACCGTTCATGAGATTCGCCTACCCGATGCTAGACTGCGTAACGAAGGCTCTGAATTAGAAATTGGTCTGCTTTTAAGAGCGAAAGTACGAAGACGTCGAAGAGAAGAATGGCAAGAATACCGTACTACCTGGCCCATCTTTGTTCGTAATTTTGGGGATTCCACCATTCGGGTCAGACCTGTTGTCAGCATGCACACCAACCGCGCTGAAGGTCACAGGGCACGCAACCAATATTTTTCATCTGCCTGGACTTATTGGCAAACTAGAGCCGACACGGTGGAAGTTCAAAACAGTGTGCAAGGGATATTGCAATATATCACAACTCGCCAAAACTTGGAGGTTCATGGTCAATCTCGTTGGGGAGAGGTTAATATTGTTTCTCACGCTAACCCTTACCAATGGATAATTCGTTTATTTTCAGACCGGGAAAATAATTTGGATGCTAATGGCGAAGAGCTTACCCGCACAGATGAATCTAATTTGACAACTGAAAACATAGATCGTTTAAACCGCTTGCATCCTACCAGGGATGTACTCGATTCTAACTCGCGTATTGTACTCCGTGGCTGTGCTGTCGGTTCGAACCAGGTCCTTCTAGATAAAATTAGGCAGCTTTTTGGTGGTCAAGCAAAGATCTTTGCGCCCAAGTATTTACAAACCTACTTGAACTTTAATCAAGGACGAGGTGGACAACGAACAAATTATCCTAGTGAGGCGCTTTCTGAATTCTACGACCTTTATACTCCCCACACTGGTAGGCGCCTTGCTCGTCATAGGGACGTAATTCTCCGAGAATTTGCGGAACGCTTTGAACATGCAGGGATAGACGATGACGAATGGCGCAGAATGTGGAACTCCGAAGGCCACCGACAAAGGCAACTCATAGTGGATCAATACGTTGCTACAATTGCGTACGATCCCGCTAATCGCCCCCCGAGTAACACAGCTGCATTACAAATGCTGCGTAATGAATGGAATAGGCAATTTCGAAGCGATGCCTTTAATACGAGCATGGATGATTGGCACTGGGCAGTTAGCCGTAGGAGAAGGCAGACTAATTTCTCGGGCACAAGAAATAAAGTTAGCTTACGCCGCTTGCTCAAAGATGAAAATGGCAATGTCGTCGTGCCCAATCTTTGTGACCCTAATCACTATGGGCGTTCTCCAGCATGGTGACAAAAGACAACTTATGACACATCAATATCAGCGAGACACCGATCAAGTCCATGAGATTGAACTTGAATCTAGCATTACTTTAGTAAGCTGGAAGGGACTGGTATGTCCTGCGGGGGGAACCATCGGAGTGGAAGTATTTAGCCATCATGTCGGTGCCAACTCCAATGTTGAAGTCGATATCAAAAAGCCAAACGGTAGCACTCTTGAAACACTATCCGGTGTAATGCTGGGAAATCGGTTCAATGGCGAATATACGTTTGATGAAGATGAAGAGTTAGGAAGTTACTCGCTCACTGCCCGATTGCCAGACCACGCTCTCAGGACAGACTCCACCATTCCTTTGAACTTGGTTCCAAGAATATCCGTTACCAATCAAGCCTGGAGCGTAGAACAGGTTACTACGGGCGACACGGTTACTCTAAGTGCGGACACCGAAAATCTTGCAGATCATTCTCAAGTAAAAATCACGATACTGCAACAAGATTCCTTGAACGCCCATGACATCGTCGCTCAATTTACAACTCAGGTTCGAAGCAACCGCATCGAAGTGGACTGGGAATTCGATTTCCACCGTCCGCGAAGAAGTATTCCAACTCAAGAAGAAACGCAGCCGTATGGAGCTAGCTATCAACATCCAAATTTTTTTTGGACGGCTGAGGCCTACGGCCAACGATTTGGTTTCAATCAGGAGTCAGGCTTACTCCAATTCATTGAATGGATCGAAATTCAATTAATTGGGGCTACAAGCGATGACCAGTATCGACTCTTTTTTCCCGACGGAAGCGAACGGGAAGGTAGTTTTGATTCCAACGGAGTGGTTCGCGTCAACGATGCGCCACCAGGCTCGTACCGCATAGAAATTGTTAGCGAAGAAGAGGAGTCGGACTCAGATGATGAGTCATACCAACATGAAGACAGTGGTGAATTTGATGAAGAAGAATCAGTATGACCGATCCTAACTCCTCAAGCCAAATTGACTGGTCAGACTCAGGGCTTCAACATGTTTGGCTTAGGTTTAAACCAGCTATCATTGTCCATCCCTCGCTATTCACCCCAGCCATTATTGTTGCCGGACGAAACACTGAAATCATTCTGTTAGGGAAAAGCGACCAACCGCTAAGAGTCGAAAATATTGCCGGTCAATTAAAGATTGACAATAACCTTAATCCTAAAAAACGCTTTCAACCTCAGCCTATTCCAGAGAGCGCCATAACAATAACTAGACGGGGTGAATTACCGGATGAACCAGAAACCATTAAAACACACAGTCAATTTTTTGGTCAATTGGACCAACGGGCCATAAATGAGTTTCGCGGCCAAGGCTACGATATGTATTACTGTGTCCAAGTTGATTTTCGAAGAATTTTTAGATCACAAAGAGAACGCACTGCTTTTAACTTGATTTGGGTTCACACTCCCTACCTCCCTGTATTTTCTGAGGAATTTCAACTTCCCCAAAACGAGGACTGGTGCCTTAATGTAAGTACGACTGTAAGAGTTCGCGGTAGAGAAACTACAGAGACTCTACCGAGAGAACTTCACGATCGAATTATTAGCCGTGTTCTTACTCGACTAAACGGTCGGAGAATATGGCTAAGAGGAATGTATTGTTTCAAAAGTTTCAATCCAAGAAGGGCTCCAACTCCACTAAATCCAGATCGTTCTGACCCGATACAAAGCTATCACCCCGTAATCTGGTTCCCGAGTCTTAACTACGCAAATATAGGCTTCTTATCCGATATTCATGTCTGCGCTAGACAACATGTTATGGTGAAATCAAAGGCTAGGGTAATTGAGTTTACAGATGTAGAAGGTAATGACATAGATGATGACATTAGTCCTAAGCTAGGCCCGATCATAAACATTAATCTCAATCGCCTGCGCAACCTGTTGGATGCAATGGGTAGAGACAATAGTGTTGATGTGGTGTTGCTGGGCGGGGACTTTATTGACTACGTTAGAAGTCTATACTCTACTAGACTGGGAAACAGTCAACCCTGGACCGTTCAAGAAGTATGGAACGAAGTTGCGATTAACAATTCCCAAAGGGATCGCTATCAGAATTTCGTCGACTATATTTCTATCTATACTGAGGTTGTTCGATTTTATCGCCAATACAAAAAGCCAATAATTGGGATAACTGGAAATCACGACGCCTATGCAGAACCCTATGGCATATCTCCACGGGTAGGATTTCGTCGAACAGATGATGGTCGATTTACAGAGATGAAGAAAGCCAATGAAGGCATCCCCGCCGATCACAACCTAACGATTTACGAGGCTGCTCTCGTTTTTGGCGAAACATACGCAGAGTCATTTGAAACTCCCAACTGGCGTAGAGATCCCCAGGGCATGACCAATCAAAGCAACCTCCAGCCTAGTCTATTCAGTTGGTATTTCTCTGTTTTCACGCCCTTCTCCGATTTTGCCTATTTTCTTCCTAGACAGGTTTTTGTAGGGCTGGGCTGGGGTAATGATGAAGATCTCTTGGGAATTGTTGATGACTACCAGGGAGACTGGAAAGGTCATTTGCCAAGATCTGATGATGCGATATCCGATAAACAACTGGAGCTTTTTGAAGAAGCCCATCGCAATCGGAACACTAAGAATGTAATTCTCATGACCCATTTCACCTTTGTCAGCTATTTCGAAAACATTCCCGTTTATCCTAGAAATGAGGGAGAAGTACAATATGGACCGGGATGGAGCCCTGGAGACTATGATATGGGAACATTCGAGCGCAACAGAGACACACTTTATAGAGACTATCTGGCACAGCGTTCAATTCAACTCGTAATTAGCGGACATTCTCACCGCAGAGGCCTCTATACCATTTCAGGAACAGGACCTGCATTTACAACAACACCTACATCAAGAGCAGACATTCATTATTGGGAATTCCACTACTACAACAGAACTACTGCTTCGGGGAGGCGAGCGTTACCATCTGAAGAAAAGGAGCCAGCTATTATAGTTTCTGATTCTGCTGGCTCCCTTCCGCGATACAACAAAGCGGGAGAATTAATGGGTTGGGGAAGTGACTATGCCGCCGGCACTCGTGTTACCTTTGGTTCTGATGGGTCAATTGAAGAGATTACGGCTATTCAAGATCAAACAACAAAACCGCGATTCGTCATCGCCTTAGACTATATCGATCTTGTCGAAGGGATGGGTATGGCTAGATCTATGACCACTGACCATCTTGAGGGTTTCGAATCCAGAATCTTCCGTGATATCCGCTCTCAGCGATTTGTTCGACGTAATTTATCCCTATCACGAGAAATTGAGTTTGAAGTTACCCTGCATTCACATCTACACGACAGGGTTACAATATCAAACTTTGTGCTATATAGTTATTCCGAAGGTTGGACCAAGTTTACCTTCAACCGAAATAGTCAAGAAAACTGGGAGTCAGAACAAGCGAGGGAACTAATAAGTCAAATGCGTGTACGTGATATGAGGAAATGGTTCTTGGCCGTGCAGTTTGCGCCGCATCGCAACGCGGATGGAAATCTCCCTGCCGGACTTAGCCATTATGATTTTGATCACTACTGGTGTTTTCCAGTTAGAGTTCGGGCAACAGCAGCAGTATTAGCTGAGGGAACATTTTCTATCGTTCGCGACCGCTTTGCCGCCCAAGATCCCGATTACAATTGGATCGAACAGACATTCTCTAACCTAAGTAAATATGGCGGACAACTTCCCATGTCTCAAACTCCTAGCTCTTCCCAAAGAACGTCGCGCGAGGCCACAGCATAGTGTCACACTCATGGGCAAAATTTCTCTCTATCGCATTCTTATTCCTAGTCTACTTAATGTTTCTAATCGGGTGCAATATGCAGAAAGAACTTAATTCATCAGAGAAGTCTATACTTTCTGATATCCCAAGATTTAACAATATAATCAAAGAAGATGGTTGGCATAAGACCGGTGCAATTATTCATAACATGAATCTAAAGGGAATAGCACTAGTCAACTCCTCGCTCAATCGAGCTGATCTGAAAAATGTTCAATTCAGCGGAAAAATTGAAAATACCAAATTTGTTGGTTCAAAATTTGAGAAAACTAATTTTTTTGATATTACACTTGAGAATGTCACTTTCCAGGATTGCGATATGGAAAAAGTCGAATTTCACAATGTGAAATTACTTAATGTCTCATTTATCAACTGCAAAGCAAATTACAATAGATTCGAAAAAGCAAAATTTGATCATGTTAAATTCCAAAAACATACAGAAGAAAATGGCGGCTATCTAGATTTAGAAATAAACAACAGTGAATTTACTCAGAGCCAGCTCAAACGAGTGGGCTTCTACAATGGGGAAGCCAATAGCTTCAGTTTTACGAAGAGTAAGCTTAGTGAAGTCAACGTCCAGAATATTAAAACCAGCAAACTGAATCTTTCAGAAAACACCTTAAACGGATTTACCCTAGTAAAAAATACTCATAACAAGCCGGTATTCGACGGAAACAACGGCGTGGGTTTGGGCTTGGCTGGAGGAATTTTTAATAATCCTACTATTAAAAACTCCACCAATCTAACCCAGGTAGAATTCAATAAATCGGAAGTGAATGATTTACGAATCGAAAATTGCAAATTGTTAGATACCTTTTTTCTCACAAAAAGCAATATTAATCAAATGCAAATTACCAAAACCAGATTAGAGCTCTCAGACTTTATTGAATCAACCTTGTCGGGTCCTGTACTTGTTACAAACAGTGATCTAGTTGGCATCGTATTCAGAGAATCCAAAATGAAAAACATTATTTTTCAAAAAGTCCATTTTGTAGATTTTCTAGCCATTGAAAACACCTCATTCGAAATGTTAAGACTAAAAGAAGTTGTTTATCGACAACCTTTCAAATTGGATACAGTTTCCGTAAAGTACACTGACTCGGATCGATTTACTGTGCCAGAATCTGCACGTGACGAGTGAGCAGCAAATACCCTAACTGGTATTACATGGCTTACAAGTGTTAAATTTCGATATTTTCATGTGTGCTTCTTCAGATAGTTTTAACTAAAAAAAAAGCGCCAGGAATAGTCAGAAGTTCCTGCTATATTTATCCTATGCGATTACGGAAAAAAACCTGCCCTCTACTTTTGTTACTTCAATTTTGCTTTTTAAGCATTCCCACGTATGCAGAACCCAGTCAATATACCTCTTGGTGGCAGGGTTATGTTGACGGCATAGGGCAGAATTTTATTGGCAGCTACTCTGGATACAACGCACTTCGACACGCCGGTGCCATGGGCTCAACCTACTTATTAGTCGAGCATGACATCGATCAACGATACTACGATTTTTTCGACAACAATGAGGAGCTGCAACTATTCACCTTTCCCGCCGTGATTATTGGTGGACTGGGTGCTGTGGCCCTACCTGCATATATGCACCGTAAAGGACACGAGGAAAATGACCGACAGATGCAGTTTGCTGCCTATGCGGTGGGGCAGTCGGTAATCCTGAGTGTGAGTGTCACTTCCATCTACAAGGCATTCACCGGCCGCAGTGGTACGGACATCAATGAGGAGGGACACGGCTCCGATGATAGCCACAATTTCAAATTCGGCTTTATGCGCAATGGTATCTTTTCTGGCTGGCCCTCAGGTCACGCCACGACGGCAATTTCAGTCGCCACGTCGTTAACGCACATGTATCCCGAAAGAAAATCCGACCATCTACTGTGGGCACTTGGTGGGCTTTATATTGCAATGGGTATCTCTACCAATATCCACTGGCTATCCGATGCAACGTCAGGGATTCTAATCGGTTACGGGATTGGCAAGACAGTGGGAGAACACTACTATTCTGAATATCGCAATCAAGAGAAAGCGAACCGCAATATTAACTATTATCCCATTGCGAGCGACAAGGCCGTTGGGCTCGGGATGATCGCTCAGTTTTAGCAACCACTCAGGTTTAATCCGCCATCATAGCCTGTCGATAGAACCTGAAGGATATCTTGACTTATCCCCTCGCAGTCAACAAAGGCCCATTGATTTTTCTTCACAAGAAAACCAATGTAGAAAGATTCAGAAACACCCTCCTCTTCGCCGATAGAAACTACTGCCTGATACGGAACCTTGGCCAAAATTACTCGCCCACTGGAATTGAGTTGCAGGGGTTTTTGAAACTGCATCCGAGTAAAGCGTATACCCCCATCCTTGAATGCTTGATCCAAATAGGACGCCAGCTTGTCTTCTCCTCCCATACGCTTGACCACCTCGGGATGAGTCATTTTTGCGACTCCCAAGTAATCCTGTTTGGTCATGGCAGTGCCCAATAGATTGGCCTGGGTTTGGGCCTCATCGGAATCTGCAGCATGAGAAAGGGAAGAAACCAGGAGCAAAGACAATGCAATAAAGAAATGTTTCAAAATAAATTCTCCTCAAGCTTAAGGAGCAAGCTATGCGAACGGCAAGCCAGTCCTAGCAATCTCTACCCCATATCGATACAAAATCAGTTTTCTCTTATATAGAGCGGCTCAAACTCTCAAAATTAAGGGAACACAGAGAAAAATTACAGGGCGAATCACATATTTAGCCCCCTTCTGTGTAGAAGCGGTACGCCCTACCGATATATAGCTAAACAATAACGGTTCTAAGGATATTGTTAAGGTTGCGCCCTGTAAGGTTTAGGTCTCAGTTCATGTCTGTGAAAAAACGAAACATCGTAAAATGGCTGATTGTTTTGAGCCTGCATTTATCTACATTTGGCTCAGGAACACATGCCGCTGAAGACACGGGCCCTGTCTACGTGGGAGTGCTAGCCTACCGTGGAATCGAGAATGCGCTAGCACGGTGGAGACCCACCGTAGAATTTCTACAGAAAGAAATTCCCTCCCGAAAGTTTAAAATAGTACCCTTGTCACTGAGTGAAATGGAAATGGCTGTGCAAAACCATTCAATCGATTTCCTCATAACCAACACGGGGAACTATGTCTATCTGGAGTATAAGTACGGGGTCTCGCGTATCGCGACGCTCATCAATAAACGCCTGGGGAAAGAATCTACCCTCTTTGGTGCTGTGATTTTTACCCGGGCAGACAGAAACGATATCCACACCCTCAAAGATCTCAAAGGAAAATCTTTCCTCGCGGTGAATGAAGACGGCTTCGGCGGTTTTCAAATGGCTTTGCGTGAATTTGTCGATCAAGGAGTAAACCCCTATCGTGATTTTTCCGACTTGAATTTTAGCGGTTTTCCGCAGGAAAAAGTGGCGATAGCCGTTATCAACGGTGAAGCAGATGCCGGCACCTTTCGCACCGACTCGCTGGAACAATTAGCGGCGGAAGGCAAGATCCAGATGGATCAAATAAAAATACTCAATGCTCAGTCCGACGAGAATTTTCCCTTCGCACACAGCACGCGACTCTATCCGGAGTGGCCTATCGCAAAACTCAAACATACCTCACGAGAGCTGTCTCGCGAAATTGCCGTGAAGCTTATGCGTATGGAATCCAACAGCGCCGCTGCGGTGGCTGCGCGTAGCGCCGGATGGACCATTCCCTTCGACTACCAACCCGTACATGAACTGATGCGGCAATTAAACGTAGGGCCTTATAAAGACCTGGGCAAAGTCACATTAACTGCCGTGATACGCGAATACGGGGCCTGGATCGTGGGTGTATTGCTGATTGGGCTTGTCGTTTCCGGGGCAACTGTCTACGTCATTCATCTCAATCGGCTGCTCAAACGCTCGAATCTAAATCTCCAGGTGCAGATCAAACAGACTCAAAGCCTCACGCATCAGTTGGAATATCAGGCCATGCACGATAGCCTTACCGGGGTATCCAATCGATCAGCCTTTGGCGACTACCTGGAGCATGAGTTACATCGCTGCACTCGCTATAAACAATCCTTTGCAGTCATGATTTTGGACCTGGATGATTTCAAGAAAATTAATGATAATTACGGACACTATGTGGGCGACTGCCTATTGCAGGCCGTGAGTCAGCGTCTACTCAGTGTTCTACGCACCACCGACAGATTGGCGCGTATGGGAGGCGACGAATTTTCACTAATAAATGTGCACATCGAAAAAGATGAAGACACCCACATCATAGCCGAACGAATCATGTCGGCATTTGAAAGACCTTTTTCAGTGGATGGCCAGGAACTCAAGGTGGGTTCCAGCCTGGGTATTGCAATCTTTCCTCAGCATGGCAACGACGGTGTCACCCTAATGCGCAACGCCGATACAGCCATGTATGCGGCGAAGCGTGGCAAAAAAGGCTTTGCTGTATATCAAATCGATTTCTAGGCCGAACTGTTCTCTATCCTTGAGGGCCGACTCAACAGAAAGGCCACCACACCCAGCATAAAGACAGCGACAATCAAATAGACCCACCAATCGAATTCACGAAAAAAATAGATGTAGGAGAA
>JAOUPJ010000259.1 GCA_029879945.1 Gammaproteobacteria bacterium | reverse complement strand
GTCCTGCGATCAATGCTGGTATTTCAGTTTCGCGAGTAGGTGGTGCAGCACAAACCAAGATCATTAAGAAACTGGGTGGTGGTGTGCGTCTGGACTTGGCTCAGTACCGTGAATTGGCAGCGTTTGCTCAATTTGCTTCTGACTTGGACGAGGCCACACGAAAGCAGTTGGAGCGTGGTCAACGCGTAACGGAATTGATGAAGCAAAAGCAATACGCCCCATTGAGTACAGCCGAAATGGCGTTCTCATTGTTTGCGGCTAACGAAGGCTTCCTGGACGATGTACCTGTTGATAAGGTTGTGGCTTTCGAAGCAGCTTTGCATTCTTTCATCAACTCAAATGCTGCAGACATAGTAAAGACTATCAACGACACGGCTAACTTCAACGATGATATCGCTGCCCAGATGAAGGAAGCGATTAAGAAGTTTAAGTCCACGAGTACTTACTAAAGTCTAATTAACTGGGAGCAGAAGAGTGGCTGTAGGTAAAGAGATACGCGAAAAGATCGGTAGTATAAAAAATACACAAAAGATCACTCGCGCCATGGAAATGGTAGCCGCAAGTAAGATGCGTAAGGCACAGGTTCGTATGCAGTCATCCAGACCCTATGCAACGAAGATGAAAAACGTTATTGCGCATCTTGCTCATGCCCACCCCGAATACAAACATCCGTTTTTGGGTGAGCGTGATGTCAAACGCGTCGGCTTTATAGTCATTACATCCGATCGAGGTCTGTGTGGTGGTTTAAACACCAACCTATTAAAGAAGGCCCTGATCGAATTCAAGTCTTGGCGTGACAAAGGTGTTGATGTTGATCTTTGCACCATTGGTGTTAAAGCGAGTCAATTTTTTAAGCGGGTTGGCGGTAATTTGGTATCCAAGGCCTCGCACTTGGGCGATGCGCCTAATATTGCAGATCTTATCGGAACGGTTAAGGTCATGCTGGATTCCTATAGCGAGGGTAAGATTGATCGCTTGTATTTGGTGAGCAATGAATTTGTCAACACCATGACACAGGCTCCAACAGTTGATCAATTAATTCCCGTTCAAGTCGCTGAACCCGAAGAGAAATTGAAGCACCATTGGGATTACATCTATGAACCAGATTCAAAAGAAGTACTGAATCTGCTCATGACTCGCTATATCGAATCACAAGTCTACCAAGGTGTTGTGGAAAATATCGCCTGTGAACAGGCGGCACGTATGGTGGCGATGAAGGCTGCGTCTGACAATGCTGGTAATTTGATTTCAGAATTGAATCTTGTCTACAACAAGGCAAGACAAGCTGCGATTACGCAAGAGCTTTCTGAAATTGTCAGCGGTGCGGCAGCGGTATAACAGTTTTTAGTTTTGAATTAAGAGGAATAAAGGCATGAGCTCTGGAAAAGTGGTTCAGGTCATTGGTGCGGTGGTAGACGTTGAGTTTCCACGCGACAGTGTTCCAAAGGTATATCACGCCCTTACTCTGGACAAACTTGGTTTAACCATGGAAGTCCAGCAACAATTGGGTGACGGGGTAGTCCGATGCGTGGTCATGGGTTCTACTGATGGTCTAAAACGTGGTGAAATCGCTTCCAATACTGGCAAGGCGATATCGGTACCAGTTGGTCAAAAGACCTTGGGCCGTATTATGGACGTTTTAGGAAATCCGATTGACCAAAAAGGTCCTATCGGTGAAGAAGAACGTTGGGAAATCCACCGTAAAGCCCCTACCTATGAAGAACTTTCTCCAGCCAATGAATTGCTTGAAACCGGTATCAAAGTAATCGACTTGGTCTGTCCTTTCGCGAAGGGTGGTAAGGTTGGACTATTCGGCGGTGCGGGTGTAGGTAAGACCGTTAACATGATGGAGCTTATCCGTAACATCGCCATCGAGCACAGTGGATACTCCGTATTTGCGGGTGTAGGAGAGCGTACTCGTGAGGGTAACGACTTCTACCACGAAATGACTGACTCGAACGTTATCGACAAGGTATCACTGGTCTATGGTCAGATGAACGAACCACCCGGTAACCGACTTCGTGTTGCCTTGACTGGTTTGACCATGGCCGAATTTTTCCGTGATGAAGGTCGTGACGTACTGTTCTTCGTAGACAATATCTATCGATACACGCTTGCCGGTACTGAAGTATCTGCGCTTCTGGGTCGTATGCCTTCTGCGGTGGGTTACCAACCTACTCTGGCTGAGGAAATGGGTGTACTTCAAGAGCGTATTACCTCTACCAAGATCGGTTCCATCACTTCTATCCAAGCGGTATACGTACCAGCGGATGACTTGACTGACCCATCACCAGCAACAACTTTTGCTCACTTGGATGCGACCGTTGTATTGTCTCGTAACATCGCTTCCTTGGGTATCTACCCAGCGATCGATCCACTGGACTCTACCAGTCGTCAGTTGGATCCACTCGTTATCGGCCAGGAACACTATGATGTTGCCCGTGCTGTTCAGTCTACTCTGCAGCGCTATAACGAGTTGAAAGACATCATTGCCATTTTGGGTATGGATGAACTTTCTGAAGATGACAAGCTGGTTGTCCAGCGCGCTCGTAAAATACAACGCTTTTTCTCGCAACCTTTCTTCGTAGCGGAAGTGTTTACTAACTCACCTGGAAAGTACGTTTCCTTGGCTGAAACCATTCGTGGTTTTAAAGGAATCATCGCCGGTGAGTATGACCACTTGCCAGAGCAGGCTTTCTACATGGTTGGTTCAATCGATGAAGCAGTAGAAAAAGCCAAGGGCATGAAGTAATAAAGGGGATAAATCATGGCGATGACGTTTCACGTCGACGTAGTGAGTGCTGAAGAGGAACTTTACTCAGGAACTGCCGAGATGCTTTTTGCGCCGGCTGTAGATGGTGAAGTGGGTATTCTCGCACACCACACGCCTTTTCTGAGCCCTTTGAAACCCGGTGAATTGCGTATTCAACTGGAAGGGGGTGAAGAGCATTTCATCTACGTTTCTGGTGGAATCCTCGAGGTCCAACCGCATGTGGTTACTGTTTTGTCTGATACCGCGATTCGCGCCAAAGATATAGACGAAGCCGCCGCACTTGAAGCCAAAGAAAGGGCTGAAAAGGCACTGAAAGACAAACAATCAGATATCGATTACGCCAGAGCAGAGGCGGAGCTTGCGGAAGCTATTGCGCAACTTCAAACGCTACAACGGCTACGCAAGAAAGGTCGTTAAAGCGGGTAATCGAAATTGAGTAGCTTAACGAAAATTGCCACTTTCACCAGAAAGTGGCTTTTTTGCTTAAGGGATAATAAAAAGGCTTAAACACAGATGGATAAGGCCAAAGATCTCTATATTGTCATCCTGGCAGCAGGCAAAGGGACGCGCATGCATTCCAGATTGCCTAAGGTGCTCCAACCCCTAGCTCACTTACCCCTGCTGGAACATGTGATAAACACAGCCCTGACGCTTTCCCCTAAGAAGGTGGTTGTGGTGTATGGACATGGCGGCGACCTGGTACCAAGTCGACTTTCACATTTACCCGTTTCATGGGTAGAACAGAAAGAACAGCTGGGCACCGGGCATGCGGTGCAACAGGCCATGCCTGAGGTCCCGCTTAAGGCAAATGTTCTAATTTTATATGGAGATGTGCCGCTTACTTCTAGTAGTACATTAACCAATTTAGTGCATAAATTGGGCGAAACGTGTTCTTTGGCAGTGCTGACCGCCATTCTCGACGATCCAAGTGGGTATGGGCGTATCATTCGTAATTCAGATGGGGAAGTCCTCTATATCATTGAACATAAAGACGCAAATGACGAGCAGCGAGCGGTACGGGAGATCAATACGGGTATACTGGCCGCGGACTCCTCATCAATGGCTGCCTGGCTCTCATCGATCTCGAACAACAATGTTCAAGGCGAGTATTATTTAACAGATATCATAGGTTTGGCGGTTGAATCTAAAGTAAATGTTAAAACATCGCATCCTGAATCACTTTGGGAGATTTTGGGTGTTAACGACAAACGCCAACTCGCCGACTTGGAGAGGCAATACCAGTTAATTCAAGCGAATACATTGCTTTCCTTGGGTGTTACTTTAAGAGATCCCAGTCGGCTGGAATGCCGAGGCGAAATCCAGGTTGGTAAGGATGTGGAAATAGACGTGGGCGTCGTTTTGGAAGGTAAGGTCAGCATCGCTGATAATGTGTATATTGGTCCCTACTGCCACATCAGCGACGCCTTGATTGGAGAAGGGGCTTCCATCCAGTCCCACACAGTAATCGATAAGGCGAATATCGGACCCGGATCGATTGTAGGTCCCTTTGCTCGAATTCGGCCTGAAACTGTCCTGGTAGAAAATTGTCATATCGGAAACTTCGTAGAAATTAAGAAAAGCACGGTAGGCAAAGGATCAAAGATTAATCATCTATCCTACATTGGTGATACCGAAGTGGGCGATAAGGTCAATATAGGGGCAGGCACTATCACGTGTAACTATGACGGGGCCAATAAATATAAGACTGTTATCGGTGACGGGGCCTTTATCGGTTCAGATACGCAACTCGTTGCTCCGGTAACGATTGGCGCAGGAGCCACTATCGGTGCTGGTTCGACCATTACAAAAGACACGGCCGCCGACAAACTGACTTTGTCCAGAAGCAAACAAATTACTATTGATGGATGGAAGCGTCCTGAAAAAAAATAAATAGGCTAGAATAACTTATTTACAAATTGGCTCCTCCATTGCAGCAAAAAACACAAAAAAGTTGGTGAAGATACTATGTGTGGAATCGTAGGCGCAATCGCAGAACGGAATGTCGTGGCTATCCTCATGGAGGGGCTGCGTCGGCTTGAATATCGCGGTTATGACTCAGCAGGTCTTTGTGTCTTGTCTCAAGATCAGATGCTCGCGCGCAACCGTGCTGTGGGGAAGGTTTCAAAACTGGCGGAGCTGAATGAATCCAACCCCCTAAAAGGCGGCTTGGGCATTGCGCATACGCGTTGGGCAACTCACGGTTCACCAAACGAAAAGAATGCACATCCCCATATGTCCGGGGATGGCATGGCGCTAGTCCATAACGGCATTATTGAAAACCACGAATTTCTTAGGTCTGAACTAACCGGGATAGGTTATACCTTCACCTCAGACACAGATA
>JAOUPJ010000036.1 GCA_029879945.1 Gammaproteobacteria bacterium | reverse complement strand
GTTCTATCGGGTTAAGGATCGTAGACAGAAGGGTTTTTTCAAAAATTATGCATTTTCTCCAAAAGAATTGGATTTGTAAAATGATGATCGGTTGTATTGTTGAGTAACGGCCACGTAATTGTAAATATTGTTTTAGTTTAGATTGTCTAAACTATGGTGTACTAATAGATGCAAATACAAATGAAAAAGTGAAAAGGTAATTTAATACAAAAATGGAACGAACAATAAACGTAGCTATTTTTTCGACACACCCGATTCAGTATTATGTTCCATGGTTTCGACTATTACACAGTAATAGGAACTTAGAGTCAACTGTTCTTTACAATATGATTCCCAATGAAGACGAGCAAGGCGTCGGTTTTGGTGTAAACATAAAATGGGATATCCCGATTATGGAAGGATACAAATGGGGACTCGTGAAAAACGTAGCGACTAATAAAGGAGTTTCCTCTTTTTTTGGATGTGTTGGGTGGGGAATAAGTAAAGCGATTAAACGTATAAAGCCAGATGTAGCAATCGTAACGGGTTGGAATGCATTTTACTTAATTCAGTGCCTTTTTCTTGCTAAGTTATTTAGAATACCAATAATACTAAGAGGAGAATCAAACGTTAAAAAAAAGAGAGGGTATGTGGCCTCCTATTTTCAATATAGGATAATAAAAATGGCAGACGCTTTTCTGTACATTGGACAATCAAATAAGGAGTTATACGAACACTACGGGATAAACGCAGATCAAATGTTTGAGGCTCCTTATTTTGTGGATTCAGACTTGTTTGAAAAAGAAAACTCTATTCAAAAAAACGAAAAGAAAGAAGGCGTTTGCTTTATATTTGTCGGCAAATTCATCCCTAAAAAAAGACCTCTAGACTTTTTGAATCTTATCGTTAAGCTCAAAAAAGAGGGTAGGGCTGTAAGAGGTATAATGGTTGGAGATGGAGAGTTGCGCTCCGAGATAGAGGATGCAATCAAAAGAGAAAATATAGATGTACTTCTCGCGGGGTTTGTAAATCAAAGAGAGTTACGCGGCTACTATGAAAATGCTGACATTTTTGTGCTTCCTTCAGACTCAGGAGAAACATGGGGCTTGGTAACGAACGAGGCGATGTTATCTGGACTTCCCGTTTTAGTTAGCGACCAGGTTGGTTGTGTACAAGACCTTGTAGACAGCGGTGTAACTGGATTTAGCTATCCATGTGGACAAATCGACAAAATGCTTAAACAAGCAAAAGTAATGATTGATGAATGTGATCTGGCTAAAATGGGCGAAAATTCACTAAATTTAGTCAAAACAAAGTTTACGCCAGAAAAAACGTATCAAGCTACACTCCAGGCAATTGGATATCTCCTAAAAAATTGAAAGTACTTCACATTACACCTACATACATTCCAGCGTACCGGTATGGTGGAACTATTTTTTCTGTGCATCGACTTTGTAAAGAGCTAGTAAAACAAGGTGTCGATGTTACCGTTTACACCAGCAATTTAAACGGTAATGACATCCTTGATGTAAAGACAAATACGGAGGTCATTATTGATGGTGTGCGCGTAATCTACTTCCCATCGAAGATTCTCAAAAAACTATATTACATGCCTTTACTAAAACAACACTTTTTGAAAAATGTATCCAATTACGATCTTGTGCATTGTCATTCCGTCTTCAATTATGCTCAAAATGGAGTTTTATCTATATGTAAAAAACGTGGAATACCCTTTATCTTGAGTCCAAGGGGAATGTTAGAGTCTGCGTTGATTAGACAAAAAAGTCGATGGTTAAAGGCTATTTGGTTAGCGCTAGTTGAGAAAAATAATTTATTCAACGCAGATTACATTAACTTTACATCTGATAGGGAGCTAGAAGAGTATAAAAAACTAGGATTGCCAATCAAGAATAGCTATATTTTGGGAAACGGGATCGAATTGCAAAATAGAAAAAAGGAAACGAGGAGAGATCAAAAAAGCATATTGTTTGTCGGTAGAATAAATTGGAAAAAAAACATTGACATTATGATCGAATCTATTGCTTTGCTACCAGGATATAAACTGATCATAGTAGGTCCTGATTCTGAGAACTACTGGAAGAAACTATGGGAATTAGTTAAAAAATTGTCGCTGGAAAATAGGGTGGAATATATAGGCGAAAAATATGGTGCAGACAAGCAGGACTTATTCAGAAATGCAGGTTGTCTAGCATTGATCTCTAAGTCTGAAAATTTCGGGAATGTCGTTATAGAAGCGATGTCTTACAACACTCCAGTTATAGTAAGTAAAGGAGTTGGTATCTCAGATACTATAGAAAAGACAAATTCAGGCTTAGTAATAGAGCCAAGCGCGATACAGTTAGCGGAAAGCGTAAAAAAAATGGAGAATGAAGAATTACGAAAAGCAATATTATCAAACGCGAATAAACTGATACAGAATAAATACTCTATCGAATTTGTTGTTAAAGAAACGAAAAAAATATATCAAATATGTATAAACGAGAAACACACAAATATTAGGGCGCCAAAATGCGTTTAGAAAAAGGTGATGTTCAATGAATATAGTAGGAATCAACGCTTATCACGGCGACTCGTCTGCCTGTCTTATTAAAGATGGGGTGGTAGTAGCGGCTGTAGAAGAAGAGCGCTTTACTCGGATAAAACACTGGGCAGGTCTTCCTTTAAAGGCAATAGTCTATTGCCTGGAAGAGGGAGGGCTCAAAGCAACTGATATAGACTGCTTTTCTGTCAATATAAACCCAAATGCAAGTATAGCCAAAAAAATAGGTTATGTTCTCACCGGAGGGATTGCCCTCGAGTCGCTAGTTAAGAAAGTAAAGGATAGAGAAAAAAAAGTAAATTTGCTAGAAGATCTTAAGCGTGGGCTTAATTTGGAAAATCACGATGTCGAGATTGAGTTTGTAGATCACCACATAGCGCATCTGTATTCATCTTTAATTACTACAAGCCATGAAGAAACTCTTTTCGCTTGTATAGATGGCTTTGGGGATTTTAAAAGTGCCATCTGGGGCTTTAGTCGCGGTTTTGAAATAGAAATAGATAAGACAATATACTTTCCTCATTCTCTAGGAATATTTTATCAAGCAGTCACTCAATTTATAGGATTTAATAGTTATGGAGATGAATACAAAGTTATGGGTTTGGCACCTTATGGGAGATACAATTATCCCGAAGAGATGGCGGAATTGGTCAGTGTAAATGAAGAAGGAGAATTTAGGTTAGATACTAGCTATTTCACTCACACAACGAAGGATTTTAAGTATACCTGGAAGGGTGGTAAGCCAGATGTCAGTTCTCTTTATTCAAAAAGAATGTTAGATTTAATGGGCGAAAACAGAAGCGAGAAAGAAGAGTTAACTCAGAGACACAAAGATATTGCGCACTCTGCGCAAAAAAAATATGAAGAGGTATTTCTAGGAATTGTAAATAGCTTGTACAAAAAATATGGAGCCTCACATTTGTGTTTGTCAGGAGGTTGCGCCATGAATTCTGTGGCCAATGGGAAAGTACGAGAAAATACAAAAATAAAATCGGTAACAATACAACCAGCGGCCGGTGACGCAGGTGGTTCAGTTGGTGCTGCATACTATACATATGTAAAATCGGCGAATAAGAAATTACTCGTTGATACTCCTTATCTCGGTCCTAGATTTACCATGGAACAAATTGAAACGCTTTTGTCCACACATAAAAGTGAATTGATTGCAGATCTGTGTGAAATTGAGTTGTTGATGGATGATCAGTTGATTAAATCTGTCGTAAGTGGACTGTTAGAAGGAAAAGTGGTCGGATGGTTTCAAGGTAGAATGGAGTGGGGCCCTAGAGCGTTGGGGAACCGTTCCATTTTAGCAGATCCTAGGCGAACTGATATGAAGGACATATTGAACTCGAAAATTAAAAGAAGAGAATCATTCAGGCCTTTTGCTCCAAGTATATTGCGGGAACATGTAAGTGATTGGTTTGACCAAGATGATGATGTTCCATATATGATGAAAGTCTACAAGATTAGAGAAAGTAAAAGGGCTGATATACCAGCCGTTACGCATGTGGACGGTACAGGCCGTTTGCAAACTGTTTCAAAAGAGATGAATGAAAAATATTATAAATTAATACAAGCGTTTTATGAGAAAACGAGCGTACCCATTCTGCTTAATACCTCATTTAATGAAAATGAACCAATTGTATGCACCCCAAAACAAGCTTTAGATTGTTTTCTGAGGACAAAAATGGACATTTTAGTTCTTGAAAATTACATCGTTAGAAGACCCTGATATTTATTGGGTTACTTGTTTTCAAGTTTTCACAAAAATTGCCTTTGTTCGTAGATTCACATTGATAGGGTAATACCTGGTTTAATTCCATACGGAAACACCTGAAAAAATGGAAAAAAAAGTAAAGTTTCTTATTTGCGAGCCGCAACATATTGAGCAGGCATTCTTCCAAGAATGTAATTTGTGGATTGCAGATAAGCCCATGAATAAATTAATATTTCTAAATCGTTACTATTACCCTGATCAGTCAGCAACTAGCCAACTCTTGACAGATTTAACATTTCATTTAGCACGAGAAGGTGCTCGAGTGATGGTTATTGCAGGCAGGCATTCATATAGTAAAAAATTGCCTCGTTTACTACCGGCTGAAGATATTGAAAACGTTCAAGTAAAAAGGGTATGGACATCTGGTTTTGGCAGAGATTGGCTACCGGGTAGAGTAGTAGATTACCTTTCCTACTATTTTTCATCTTTGTTGACATTGCTCATCTATGCGAAAAAAGGTGACATTATAGTCGCGGAGACAGATCCGCCTTTAATTTCCGTTGTAGCATGGTTAGTAGCGAAATTGAAGGGGTCACATACGGTAAATTGGGTTCAGGATCTTTTTCCGGAAATCGCTGATGTTCTAAAGGTCAAAGGGTTTAACGGCGTGTTTTCTCGATTTTTAAAGAGTGTACGTAATGTATCGTTCAGAGATGCCATTATGAATGTGGTGTTGGGAGAAAGAATGGCTGAGAGGCTCTACGAACTTGGAGTGAGATATAGTTCGGTAGAGATTGTCCACAACTGGTCTCCAGTAACTGCTATTAGACCAATCACAAAAGAAAAAAACCGCTTAAGAAACGAATGGGATCTGAAGGGAAAATTTATTGTTGGATACTCAGGAAATATGGGGCGAGTACACGATTTTTCAACCGTATTGGGTACGGCAGAGATAATGAGGAATCATAAGGAAATAGTTTTCCTCTTTATTGGAAGTGGGCCACAAAAAACCTGGATGGAAGAAGAAACTAAAAGAAAGAAACTACACAATGTTTTGTTCCTGCCTCCTCAAGAAAGAGCTATGTTGCCGTATAGTCTTACACTCCCAGATTTACATTTGATAACTTTGAAGTCAGATGTAGAGGGACTAAGCGTCCCGAGCAAATTTTATGGGGCCGGTGCTGCAAGCAAACCGGTCATATTTATTGGTGATGAACAGGGAGAGCTAGCAAAACTGATACGAGAATGTGAGGGTGGTGCCGTTATTCGTGAACATGATAGTGAAGCCCTTGCTCAGACAGTGCTTAGGTTGAAAGAGAGTCCTGTAGAGTGTGAACGGATGGGAGACAATATACGTAGGTTGGTACTATCAAAATTTGACAAAAGTATAGCCGTAGACCATTGGAAAGATTTGATAATTAATTTAACCAACCGTCATAAAGTCGATCTTGGAATAATATCTCAATCATCAGATAAAGACAAAAATACCATAGATAACAGCAAGATATGCTGGATCAGCGACAAGTCGGCGTCCAATCGTCCCTGAACGAAAAACTGACCTTTCCTTCAGAAATTCAACTACTAAGTCATTGTTACCTTAAGTTAGATTTACTCTGCGTCGATAGATAAAGAGTAGCAATATACTTGAATGAATTTTGATTATAGGACTGGAAACATTCTTAGAACGAATCTAAAGTGAAGGTCAAGATAGTGAAACGGTCTGTTTGTTCTTCTATAGATAAATATTGGTGGGCATTCATCATTATGCTAGTAGGGATAAGTTTTAACGTACATGCGGTTTCAAACATGGCTTTGGTTAATTCTACCGTTTCCACTTCGTATGGAACAGATGATAATGTGTACAAGACCGAAAAAAATGCTATTGCTGACGAATATCAGTTGGTAAATATGGAAATAAAATTGGGATTGGATTATTCGAAAATAAATCTAACATCCGGGTATGTCGGTAACTATTCGAATTACAAAAAAAGCTTAGACCTTAATAGAGAAGAGCACAAGATACACGCTATTGCAAACTACCAGGGACCAATTTGGCTTTTTACGTTGAGGTCGCTTTATGAGGTGAGCCATGACGAAAAAGGGGATCCAGGTACAAGTACCCAGTTCTCTCCGATTCCAGTTGAGTACAAAGAAAAAAAGGCGCAGTTTTTGGGGAAATATGGCGGATCCAGAAAAGATTTAGGTACCAATGTAACGTACGACTATATAGACAAAAAATTTCAAACTCTTGCTAATTCCTCATTAAACAATATAAGAAATGTGGCGGTTATAACTCATGCGCAACCCTGGACAGGAAAAACATCTTATTTATTTCAACTGTCAGTGTCTAATACTGAATTCACGAATATACCAACAGCACAAAACGCCTATCAAGAATATTCTGTAAGTACCGGTGCTGAATGGGACATATCCGGAAAAACAACAGGAAGCGCACTAATAGGGACGTCGTGGGTTAGTGCTCCAGGCAGAGATGCGTTAGATGGGCTCGATATTCGAACTTCAATAGACGCGATATGGCGCAGAAAAAGCTATAGCGTAATAGGAATAAAACTAACCCGGAATTTAGTTGCGTCCTCAGATAGAATTGGTAGCATGTCTGTCACTAATGGTTTGTCCATGTCTTTGAATCATACATTTACAAGACGTATCGGGGCCAGTGCAGCTGCAACGGGAATAGTAAACGAATACCAAAATACCAATAGCATATTTCTGGGACTTAGTCTCGGAATGAACGTGAATGTTTTCAAGAAAGTTAGAATAGCTGTAAACGGCAATGCCGGAACAGGCGGTGTAAATTCATTTACTCCGGACTATGCTGCCAAATCTATAGTTATCACCGCAACTATGGGTTTAATGTAGATGTTGAAAACGATGTTTAAAATAGTGTACAAAAAATCAATATTTGTAGTTCTGGTTTCAGGTATTTTCTTTGCTGCCAGCGCGTCGGACTACAAGCTAATGAAGGGCGATATAATATCAGTAACTATTTTTGGCGAATCAGAACTCTCAATTAAGAAATTTGTTATACCTAGGACAGGCACTATCACTATGCAGTTAATTGGTGTAGTAGAGATAGGAAATAAAACGATAAAAGAAGCGGAGAAACTAATTACTGACAAATATCAGGACGGCTATTTAAAAATGCCAAAGGTCACGATTGCGATTGAATCTTTCAGGCCTATTTTCGTAAATGGTGAGGTAAGAAATCCTGGTACGTTTACTTATCTGGAGGGGCTTACTGTCAGAAAAGCCATCGCATTAGCAGGCGGGTTAACAGATAGAGCATCTTTAAGAAAGATCAATTTAGTAAGAGAAGGTACAGACGAGATTATTGATGTGGCAGGGGTGCTAGATGAAACTCAAGTTTATCCCGGTGATGTGATTACTATTGGCGAAAGCCTGTTTTAGATTAGGTAGAACGGAATGTCATCATTCTTTGGCGAACATGAGCGTGGACGGAGTGCAGTCGACTACTGGCGAGTAGTCCGTCGTTACAGCCTTAGTTTGGGTTCGATAACAGCAGTTTTTGCTATAATCGGATTCTTTATAGGCTCATCAATACCTCCGCAGTATAACGCGTCAGCAAGCTTGCATATAAAACCGACCGTAGCAGCTCAAAGTAACAATCTTGGCATCCAATCTTTACCGTTTAATATGTCTTCCCTTTATCTGACTCAGCTGGAATTGATTAGAAGTAGAGCTGTTGCGGAGACGGTAATAAAAAGACTTAATTTAGTAAATCACAAAGACTTCACTGGAGAATCCAGGTCAGCAACTCAAAGTGTTGTTAGTGGAATCATGGGTGAAAAATTGGCTCGAACCGTATTTGGGAATGGTGGTTCTAAAAATACGCGTCCCGTAGCCGTAACGCAAGTAGTACCCGGTTTTAACGAGAGACTATTTGTACGCAGTGGTGGAAAAAGTGATCTCATAGTTATAAGCTATGATAGCGGTGATCCAAAAATGGCCGCTGCGGTGGCAAACGAAGTGGCTGCAGAGTATATTCAAGCGCTAACAAGTGCGCATCAAAACAATATAAACGAAACGATTGGATGGTTGACTACTAAACTTGATGAAGCAAAAGCAGCACTAGTGCAATCTGAAGCTTCCCTAAGGGCTTTTCAACGAACCCAAGCAGTCGGTGATAGCGCTGACGAAGTAAAACTTAAGTCTGGACGATTAAGTGGAATCAGTGCGCAATTAATTAAAGCCCGAACAACTCGCATGGACTTGGAAATACGCTTGAAGCAACTAGAAGCAAACAACGGAAATTTTACGGCCCTAGAATCAATAAGAGACGTAGTCGATAGCGCGATGGTGCAAAAAATTCGTGAGCAGGAAGCTGATCAAACGAAACTGATTTTGCAGTTGTCAGAACGGTATGGAGAAAAACACCCGCAGCTAATTCGAGCTAAAGCAGAACTGAAACATATTCATGATAAAAAGCAAGCAGAAATAAATAAGGTAATACAGACGATAAGAAAGGAATATGAATACGCAAAAAACAACGAAAATGCGTTGAAGCTGGCGATGTCCGAATTTCAAAAAGAGTCGACGGTTGCAAAAGGGGTGGAGTTTCAGTTAGCAAAGCTGGAAATGGAGGTGTCTACAAACCGAGAAATATATGATCTGTTGCTCACACGGATGAAAGAAGCGGATCTTACACGCAATTCTTCAATGATCGATGTGAGTGTGGTGGACATCGCCAATCCTCCCGCTAAGCCATACAAACCCAATTTAGACCGCATTGTGGGAGGCTCAGCTTTAGCGGGGTTTCTACTTGGATTTTTCCTCTCTTTGCTAAGGGATTCGACAGATACTTCGTTTAAAACGGGGGAAGATTTAGTCGACAAGTTGGGTGTACCGCTATTGGGAATCTTTCCTATGCTAACACGTAAGGACTTGACTGGTCGGATTCCTGAACGGATTGTTTCGGAACGACCGCAATCGGCCGTTGCTGAATCCGTTAGTAATATACGAACAAATATAATATTTCAAGCGAGCAATGATCCTCCTCAGGTAATTATGTTGACATCGGCTATGGCGGGTGAAGGAAAGACAACTCTATCGAACAATTTGGCTATCTCACTTGCACGGCTTGGACCGACTTTGTTTTTAGAATTGGATACTCGGCGGCCGCGTATGGCAGAACTGATGCGCAGCAGAGCGAGCATGGGAGTATTCGAGTTCGTCACGGGTAAGGGGAACTTAAAAGAATGCCTGACCGCCGAGCGCAGAATAAAAAATCTTTACACCATGTCTGTGGTTTCGAAACCAGCAAAACCACTTGAATTTCTATCTTCTAAACGTTTCAAAGATGCACTAAAAATATTGCGAACAAAGTTCAAATATATAGTGGTCGATACACCACCCTTATTGCCGGTGAGTGATGCTATTGTACTTGGGTCTTTGGCTGACGGTGTCATTCTTGCCGTTGCGGCAGAAAGTACCAAGTATCCTGCGGCAAAAGAAGCGCTTTCTAGACTTCAGTCCAAGAGTGTAGAAGTAATAGGGGCTGTACTAACGAAAGGCGATAGGAAGACGTTTAAGACCTATGGAAAAGATTATTACTATGGTTATGATAGTTACTATGGTGGTGGAAGTAAGCGGGGGCGATTGACGTAAATCGAACATACAGGTGACTCGAAACCTTAAACAGACATTCTCTATATCGATACTTGTTGGCCTAGTAAGCTATGCCGCAATACAAGGTATAACCGATATGTTTAGGTCTGGAGTAGAGCATTCCATAAAGAAGTGGGTGTGCTCCCCCGATGTAAAGCCAAAAGCGGAAGATTTGGCGATTCTCAAGGATAGGATTGAATTTTCTTCTGAACTCAATTCAGTAAACGCAGATTTGTGGTTTCAGAGAGGCCAACTATATGCCTTAATGGCTTCAACGACATCAGTTTGGACACCCGACGCAAGGGAATTACGTCTTGAAACAGAAGAGCAATATTGGAAAACTCTAACTATAAGGCCTGAATGGACTGTTGCCTGGATAAATCTACTACAAACTAGAATACTGACAGGGCAAATAGATCGTACTACCCTCTCCATAATAGATAAAGTAATAAAAAAAGGAAAATGGCAATTAGATGTACAACGACAACTGATTTGGATCATTTTCGGTACATGGGATTCTCTCAGTCCAAATCGTCAAGCGCGGGTATCCAAACATATTGCCCAAGTTATGGAGAAAGATACCCTATTTGATGCTGCAGTCGCTTCCGCACTAAATTACAAAAAAATTAGCACACTGAAACAGTTTCCCCTGAGCAAGGAATTGAGAAGAAAACTAAGGCAAACACTAGCAGATGAAGAAAAAATGGCCTCATTGAAAAGACATGAACGGGCAACAAGCGGCTATTGCTAAGGCATCATATCTATGCACGGGCACCTAAAGAACATCTATTTTTGGTATCTTCTACTTTTAGCGTGGATGCCCATCCCTTTTGCCTCCAAACGCCTTTGGGCAGAATCAATCATGGAAATATGGACGTTCATTTTGCTGGTTGGCGTTTCTGTATATTTACTTAAAGAAAATTCATTTTTACCCCAATCCATATACAAAATAAAAAAGATCATGCTTTTTTTTAAAATGTGGGTAGGCTATCTTATTTTGCGGACTGCGGTTGATTTGTTTAGCAGTCAGTGGAGTGATTTTTATGCTCAGAACCAGAAGCTAGTAAAGCAGTCTTTAGAAATAGATCCAGAGATGGGGAGTAAAGTCAGTGAGCAATTGGAGCTTTTGTCTAGATATTTTGACTATGGTTCAGGAATACAGGAATTGATTTTGGTGTTTTGCTATGTAGGCTTGTTTTATTTGACTACAATTTTGTGCTCGGATAAGAGAAGAATTCAGACTCTTTTTGTTGTTATATCAGCAGTAGGAATAATGGAGGCTTGTTTAGGGCTTCTAAACAGCGCGGTATTCTTTTTTTCCAACGGCGCATCAGATTTTCGTAGTATTGCTACTGGAACTTTTGTAAATCGTAATCACTATAGCGCCTTTCTTAATATTTCAGCATTTTGTATATTAGCTATTTTGTTAGATGTGGGTTTACAGGAAAGAAGATCGAGTCATCGTTGGCTCGCTAAAAATTATTTAATAACGCGTATCATGGATTGGCGAATACAGTTTGTGGTAGGTTTCTGCCTAATATTGTTCGCGCAACTATTAACACAGTCTCGTACTGGTTTAGTGGTGATGGCTATTACAAGTATAATAGGCGTATTGATTATTGGTGCAAGAAGAAAGATATGGGCAGAGTACGCACATGTCATTTTTACCTTTGCCGGCATATTTGCAGTTATGTTTGTAAGCATAGGAATTAAGATTATCAGTACACGGTTTACAGCTGAGTCATTTGAACTGGATTCACGCATAGAGATTTGGCCTGTAATATTCAAGATTTTTCAGGATAACTGGTTGTTTGGCACCGGTTTACGAAGTTTGGGGCAGGTTTATCCCTTATATAATGATGGTGTTGTCACACATTTTGTGAGCCATGCACACAATGATTATTTACAGACAACGGTAGAACAGGGGCTTATAGGAGCCGGCCTACTTTTAGTAATTATTGTATTGGTCTATATGAGAGGAATAAGAACACTTCTCACTTCAAATAAAAGTGGAGAATTAGCCTATACCTTTGGTGCCTTTATGGTTGTTACATCAATGTTACTGCATGGACTAACCGATTTCAATTTTAGAATACCTTCCAATGCGGCCTACTTTTTTGTCATGTTGGCTGTGTTAGCCCAATACTCCTGGGCACGAAAACCTCGTAAAAAGAAGAAAAGCAGCGAACTTTATGAACCGGGTGCTATAAATAACCTGGATGTTAAACTTAGACGTAAGCTTCTTTCGTAGTACGTTTACCTAGTCCCTTCTATAAATATCCATTTGATTCTTATTATTGAATGTGATCAAGGCTATAAGTATACTCCTGCCATAGAATTTTCAGGAGTTTTTCGCCATGCGTTCATTTTTACCACCAGTTAGAACTCTAATGGGACCAGGGCCATCAGATGTGCACCCTCGAATATTGGAGGCACTTGCTCGTCCCACAATTGGGCATTTAGATCCACAGTTCGTACGCATGATGGACGAGCTTAAGTCTCTGATTCAGTATGGTTTTCAAACAAAAAATGAACTGACTATCCCTGTTTCAGCACCCGGCTCAGCCGGTATGCAGACCTGTTTTGATAACCTTGTTGAGCCAGGGGATAAAGTATTGGTCTGTCAAAACGGCGTGTTTGGCGGACGCATGATTGAAAATGTGGTTCGGGCTGGCGGTGAGGTGGTAATTGTTGAAGATCCTTGGGGTAAGCCAGTAGATCCTCAAAAAGTGAAAGACGCGCTCAAAGCTAACTCGGACATCAAGCTTGTGGCAATGGTCCATGCTGAAACGTCTACTGGAGTCGAGTCAGACGTCACGGAAATCAGCAAACTAGCCCATTCGCATGGAGCATTATTGATTGTGGACGCGGTGACGTCATTGGGTGGTATACCAGTATTGGTAGATGAGTGGAATGTGGATGCAATCTATTCCGGCAGTCAAAAGTGTCTTTCCTGCACACCGGGTCTGTCGCCTGTTTCTTTCAGTGATGAAGCGGTTGCCAGATTGAAAAGCAGGAAAACCAAGGTCAATAGCTGGTTTCTGGATTTGAGTTTAGTCATGGGATATTGGGGGGAAGGGGCGAAACGCACCTATCACCATACTGCACCTGTGAATCCACTTTACGCCCTGCATGAAGCCTATGTGATACTTAAAGAAGAAGGTTTGGAGAATGCGTGGGCACGTCACAAAAAGAATCACCTGGCGCTGAGAGCCGGTCTCGAAGCAATGGGTCTGGAGTTTGTGGTGGATGAGAAATATCGTCTGCCCCAACTGAATGCCGTCAGTATCCCCGAAGGGGTGGATGATGCTGCAATTCGTTCAACCCTCTTGAATGACTATAGTCTGGAAATAGGCGCTGGTCTTGGCGTGTTTGCAGGTAAGGTGTGGCGAATTGGTTTGATGGGGCATGCGTCCAGCAGAAAAAATGTCTTGTTCTGTTTATCTGCGTTGGAAACTGTTTTATCAAAGGTCAAGGCGCCCATTAGTAAGGGTGCCGCTGTAGACAAAGCCGCAGCGGTTTACAACGCATAAATCTAATCGACTTTCCGAAACAGAAAAGCCACTCTAGGGTGGCTTTTCTGCGTTTTGGAATCGAAAAAGCTAAAACGATTCTTCTTCCACTTCCAGATAAACAAGATTGATCAGCCTCCCAATATTTTCATCCAGGCCAGACCAGTCTTTATATCCATTCATAGCCTTAATAATTTTAGGCTTCATTTCAAAATCATTTAATCCGCTCTCAAAATTATTTTTGACTTCAGCTTTTAGTGATTGTAAAAATTTACGATAGGTGTTGATTAAGCGCTTATCACCACTTTTTCCGTGTCCTGGAACGAAAATATTCGCGCCGGTCTTTTCTCCGATATCCAGAGCAGCCAAATTGCCATTTAGGCTTGCCATAAACGGGCTAATATTTTCCACTCGAAGTACGTCTCCAAAAAGAAATACCTTTTCCTGAACCACCTCTAGCATGATATCACCGTCGCTATGTGCTTTTCCTTTGTAGTAGACTCGCAATGTAATATTTCCGAAGTCCATTTCGTCACCCTCGTTCACAGTTTTATTGGGCGCAACAACTTGTGTTCCTTCTATGGCATTATTACTGCGTTGATTAATTGCCTTTATCCACATTTCGCCACCATTTGTTTCGATCGATTTCTTCATCAGTGGATGGGAATAAATGGATACATCAGGAAAGTGCTTTTTAACGCCGTGGTTTCCCAGCCAGTGATCGCCGTGGCCGTGGGAATTGATAACCGCAATCACGGGCTTTTCGCTTACTTCCTTTAGTTTTCTAACAACCATTTCGCCGGTGTAAACACTGCTGCCCGGGTCCACTATAATGGCACCTTTTTCAGTGGTTATTACTACTGGATTGTTGCGGAAGCCCTGATTTTGTTCGGTTACTTCTTCATTTGGGCCATGAATGACATAGACATTTGCACTCAATTTCTCCAGTGGATAATTATGTTGAATGTCCCTTTCACCACCGTGGACTGAAAATGAAAGTACAACTGCCGAGATTAGAATAGTTGACTTGGCGTTCATGGTATTTCTCCAATGATTGATGGTTAGTAGCATTATTTAAGCCACTCGATTCCATTTTGCTGGTTGTAAGGCCGAGTCCAAATCGGTTCCCATGATTCTGTTGGCGAAGACAGCAATTAATTTGTTGGCGATCATTGCAATGAGTTCCAGAATGTTTTGGCGAGTGTATCCGTGGGATAGAAAGTTTTCCACTTCGAGTTCTGTTAGCTGACCCTCTTTTTTAATCAACAAGCTGACAAAATCTTGGAGGGCATTTAGCTTCGCGCTATTCAGTGCTTGATTATTTCTGAGTGCTTGTACAATCTTGTCATCGACTCGGCCCATTTGTGCAAAGGCTGTATGGGCTGCAACGCAGTAGGCACAATCGTACTCACGAGCAATAGTTAAAAAAGCGATATGTCTTTGTTCATCACTCAAGGAATTTTGGTTCGCGAGCTCATCCAGCGCCAGGTAAGATTTGACTGCCTCAGGGGATTCCGCCATGGCTCCCAACGCATTGGGGACAAATTGGTAGTGTTCCCGAACCTGAAACAGGACCGCCTTAGTGTTCTGGGTAGCAGTATTTATATCTGGTATTTTGAAACCGTTTTTCATCGTAAGTTCTCCGTAGGGTTGTTTGTGGTGTATTGACTGAGCTGGTTTCATCATAGGCTGCGTGGATCAGTAAGTTATGGCGGTGCGATGATCTTTATACGATCATAAAACGATCATTAATAAAAACAAATAGTTACGGTACTATTCCCGTCGAGCGGGGGCTATGATAAGGTGATTATTTTGGGATTTTTATTCTCTAGGACCCATCTGCTGAGAAATTGTTTTCATGTCTGAGCCAAGTGTTAGTTCGCTGGATTTTATGCGGGAGCAACCGTTTTTAGTGGGGGATTGGCGCGTCGAGCCCACTTCCGGACGTATTGTGCTGGGTTCAACCGAAGTGAAGTTGGAACCCAGGGTGATGGATTTGCTGTTGTGCCTGGCATCGCGCCCTGGAGAGGTGTTTTCTCGTGTCCAGTTGGAATCGACGGTATGGGCCGGGATGGTCGTTGGTTATGACTCTCTCACCAGTGCAATGATCAAATTGCGTAAGGCGTTCAATGATGATTCACGCAACCCCCAGATTATTGAAACAGTCTCAAAACGAGGTTATCGACTCCTGGCAAAAGTGAGTTTTGATCCGCCTCAGGCCGGGAGGGTTATTGAAGAGACATCGCAAGTAACCATCAAGGAAGAATCTCCTCGACGACGTCTTCACCACTATTCGACTTTTGCTATCGTCTCGTGTTTGCTGCTCATGGCACTCTGGTTTTTTATCAAGGAAGAATCACCCACAAGGCCTCAAGCGATTGGCGATACCCCTGAGAGAGTGGGTCTAGTCGTTCTACCATTCATCAATATGAATGACGATCCATCCCAGGAATATTTTAGCGATGGAATCACCGACGACCTGATTGTGGATTTATCACGATACTCGGGTCTCTTGGTGATTGCGCGTCGTTCTGCGTTTAGCTACAAATCCAGAAACGCGGATATTCCGACTCTAGCCAGGGAACTCAATGTTGGGTATGTGGTGGAGGGCAGTGTGAGACGTGACCACGATAAAGTTCGAGTCAATGTACAACTGGTTGACACCGCCACAGGAATGAATATTTGGGTTCAACGCTTTGAAGAACGAACCGATGATTTATTTTCGGTGCAGGACGACATTCGTAAAAACATCATTAGGTCACTCTCGGTGAAACTAACCGAAGAAGAGC
>JAOUPJ010000035.1 GCA_029879945.1 Gammaproteobacteria bacterium | reverse complement strand
GTTGGACTTCCCCGGTTGCGCCGTGGTGATCTCGCATGATCGCTGGTTCCTGGATCGTATCGCCACCCATATGCTGGCCTTTGAAGGCGATGGACAAGTGGTGTGGTTTGAAGGTAACTACGCCGACTACGAAGAAGACCACCGACGCAGACTGGGTGCGGAAGCCGATCAGCCCAAGCGGTTTAAGTATAAGAAGTTGACCACGGCATAGGTTGGGAATGTTGGGCTTCACGCCTTATGGCGTTCAGCGCCAACCTACGGTTTCAATCCAAAATTTTGTAGGTTGACGCTGAGCATCGAAGATGCGAAGCCCAACACCACATATCTGCGTAAAAAGACGGAATAGAACGTGGCAACTGGCCCAACGAACACGCCTAATTCACGCCCATATCGAACGCGGCCCCTTCCCCTGTGCCGGAATAGACAACCTTGATGTAGAGTATAGCTGCACCACCACTATTGGCAATACAAGACTCTGCTGTCGTCCCAGTATTGACTGATGAACAGAGTAGATTTGTCATGGCCAAATCGTCGTATACATACAAATCAGCGTTATCCGTTAGCGTACCCAGATCAATGGTGTAGCTTGTACTCGTCGACACACTAATTTTGTAGAAACTGTCTGAGCCACTGGCGACCATATCCCTTAGACCGCTTGCTGTATTGTAAGGCGCTGTTCCCAAGCTCACAGGAGAGGCCGCACTGCCAGCGGAATAAAACAGGAAGTCATAATCTCTGTGTACTTCAAACACGCCGACGAAGTTGCTCAAATTGGTAGAGACGCTACAATCTGTGCCCGATGCACAAAGTGTAATATCGTAGCTACCCTTGATGAGATTGGTTTCGGCCTGGAACTTATCTACCGTGATCGTGCCGGAGGCGTAGGTACCGTCATCTACATAATCTCCAATCGTACCATCGGTATAAGAGGCCGTCGCATCTGTTCCCAGGGTGTACGTCTTGGCGGTATTCCCCTCTACACTCAGAACAAACTCACCATCGTATACAAAGGTACCTGTATTCCAATCATGCATAAGCTTTATTTGAGTTTGCATAGGAGATAAGGTGTGATCATAGGCAGACATAATGATATTGTCAGACCCATTACTCGAATAGGTATTGGCGCCTGCGGAATCGATATTGATTGTGATCTTTTGAGGATAAGCGACGAGATCGTAGCTTGCCCCTTCACCGGTATCGACATAGATCACCTTAACATAGATATTTCCCCCGTAACTGGCACAGCTTTCAGCATTGGTACCGGCTGAGGAAGAACAAACGAGCGTGGTAAATCCTGCATCAGAGTAGATTTCCATATCCACGTCACCCGTTGCGTTGCTCAAATCAATTACATAGTTGTTTCCCGTTCCTGCATATTTGTAGTAGCTCGCTGTTCCACTGGCGACCAGCTGAGGTAAACTCACAGGTGGAACATCGCTTATCGTAGCGGGACTCGCTATAGTACCGTTTGAATAGAAAAGGAAATCATAGTTTCTTACTACTTTGAAGGAGCCTGCAAAATTAACCCGATTTGAAATCACACTGCAATCTGCACTCTGCGGGCAAAGATTGATATTGTAGCTGCCACTTATCAGTCCTCCTTCGGGGCCAATATAATCGATCACAATCGAACCATTGGCATTGCTTCCATCGTCGACATGCAAACCGATAGTTGCATCCTTATATGAGGCAGTGGCAGCAGTGCCAATATCATACGTACCAGTCGTATTACCATAAACAGAGAGTAGCATTTCAAGATCATACGCCATATTCGTATTGTTCCAGCTACCCGTGAGCTTAATCTGTGTTTGCATGGGCACCAAAATATGGTCATAGGCCGCCATAATGTATGGATCGGCAGAATCATAGTGAGTCGTGGGGCCAGCAGAATTTATATCAACAGAAACACTTGCCCGTTCCACATGGAGATCGTATGTCGCCCCTTCGCCCAAGCCGGAATAGACAACCTCAACGTAGAGATAGGCTGAACCCGTTGCTGCGCCACAAAGTTCAATTGCACCACCCCCTGTAGAGCTGCAAAGCAGCGTAGTGAAGCTGGAGTCACTATAGACATTCAGGGTAACATCGTCATTGGCGTTTTCTAGCACGACAACATAGTTACCGGCGGTTGTGGCGTACCGATAGTAGCTTGAGCTAGCACTGGCAACCATTTGTTGAACTAATTCAGGAGGGGTAGACTCCAAAGTACCGGGTGCTGAAATTGAGCCGTCTGAATAGTATGAATAGTCCACATCCCTGAACAGACTAAAAGTACCGACAAGGTTTATACGGTTAGCGCTGTTGCTACAGTCTACTCCGTCAGCGCACAATGTGATGTCATAACTACCATGAACCAACCCTAGTTCAGCGCCGTATTGATCCACTGTAATCGTACCGCTAGCAAAACTGCCATCATCCACATGTAGACCATTCGTGGTATCTTTGTAGCTTGCCGTCGCATCCGTTCCTATGGTGTAGGTTTTTGCTGTCGTGCCCTGGAGTTTCATTTTGAACTCGCCATCCCACACCAATGTTGTATTGTTCCAGCTATGAGTCAACTCTATGGATAATTCCATGGGCGAAACAATACGCTTGTAGTATGTCCACAAATACGCATCAGAACCGTTCAAATACTCAACAGGTGTCGTTGAGTTTACACTGACCGACAAATTCGTGGGTTTTACTCTTAGATTGTAGGTCGCTCCCTCAGCGAGCCCTTCGTATACAACTTCTATATAGAGATCGCCTGTTCCCTTACTCGCCGCACAGGTTTCTTGTGCGATGCCCGAGGCAGACGAACAAATCAATGTAGTAAATCCAGAGTCACTGTAAACATTCAGCGTCACGTCGTCCAATGCATCGGTAAGTTCCACGATATAGATGCCAGCAGCGCCACTGAATCGATAGTAACTTGCAGATCCTGCCGCGACGATATTTGGACTCGGTGGTGGCGGGCTAACAAGGACATTTGGAGTGGCAAGTGAACCTTCGGAGTAGAATAGCCAGTCCATGCCTCGTGATACCACAAAGCTCCCGGCAAGATTCACACGATTAGAAGCAAGGGAACAATCCAGTCCTTCTTTACACAGATTGATATCATAACTTCCCCAAATGAGTTCGAATTCCGCGCCATAGCGATCAATCGTAATGGTTCCGCTGGCGTTAACGCCATCATCGATATGCACACCATCCGTAGCACTTACCAGACGTGCGCTGGCATCGGTACCTATGGTGTAAGTTCCTGCAGTATTGCCGTGTGCATATAGATGTAACTCAGTGTCGTAAGCTGTGCCGTCCCACAGGCCATACAATTCAATGAACGTTTGCATAGGCACTTTAGTATGATCATAGCTTGAATATAGGCCAGATATTGAACCACCGTACAGGTATTGCGTTACCTCCCCTCCGTTGTAACTGAGAGACAGGCGATCCACGTGCGCCAATACACTTATATTGGCGACTGCATCCACACCTAGGTAAGTTGCTGCAATGTTGGCACTGCCGGCCGACTGCGGTGAAACCAACCCTGTGGCTGACACAGTGGCGACACTGGCAGAGGACGTCGACCAACTTACCGCACTACTCATATCGGCGGTTGTTCCATCCAGATAGGTGACGGTTGCAGTGTACTGCAAGGACTCACCCACATAACGGGTCGTGGTCAGAGGCGTCACAGCAAGCGACTGGAATGCGCGCTCCACTGTAATATCTGTGCTTCCACTGTAGCCGTCTTGTACAGCTTGTATGGTAGTACTGCCTTCACTCAGAGCCGTTACCACGCCGTTGGCATTCACCGTTGCCACGGCAGTGTCTGAACTAGTCCACGTGGCTGTGCTACTAATATCAGCAGTAGTGGTATCAGGGTAGTAGATGCTGGCGCTAAGCGCCTGAGAGGAGCCGGTAAAGATAGTTGGGTTGATGGGCGAAACACTAATTCCTGCAGCGCTTATGGGGGCTGAGACAGTAATTTGAGTACGTATAATTGCGGCGGCATCCGTAACGACGTAAATTTCCGTACTTCCGATTCCGGTAGCAGTGACCAAACCATTCGCATCAACTGTAGCAATAGCAGAATTATTAGTGCCCCAAGTAATACTGTTTGTTACATCCGAACTGGTTCCGTTGCTGTAGCGATTCATTGCACTCATCTGTAACGTACCACCATCCGGGATTTCAGGATTTAGTGGCGCAATGGTGACAGCGGTAACGGTGGGCACGGGATCAACAAACAAACTGGTGGTACTACTCAAATCATTGAGATTGGCCGAAATAGCCGTTTCACCGACTGTGATACCAGTGACTAAACCAGTCGTATCGATCGTTGCAATGGCGATATCTCCACTGCTCCAATTCACCTGACTTGTTACATCCTCTGAATTCCCGTTTTTGTGTTTGGCAATTGCTGTAAACTGGCGTGTTTCGGCCGGAATCAGGACCGCCCCCGATGGTCGGATTTCCAGGGAGATGGGGCCGTCCTCTTCCTTGTTATCGAAACAGGCAGACAAGAACATGGTGAAAAAAAGTAGGGTTAAAACTGTTCTGATTCTATAAAGCGCGCTATTCATTTTGATGGTCCCCAGATCTCGTTTTTGACCAATTTATTTGGTCTTAATCGATTACACCCAGCGGGCGTGAGTTCTATAACTAGACTATCGTAGATACGTCAGAAAACTTCTGTGACGAATCGCTATTCCTTGACCAGTTATTTAGCTGACATGAGGAAATGTGACGGGTTTAGTGATTTATTCGAGGGAGTGACTACAGGTGTGAAAGAAACTCGGAATACCAGGACCGAGAGCACATTATAATATTAGAAATTCAGCATATTCTTGTAAGAGGAACGTTGGGCTTCACGCCTGCGGTGTTCAGCGCCAACCTACGGTTTCAATCCAAAATTTTGTAGGTTGATGCTGAGCATCGAAGATGCGAAGCCCAACAATAGCCCAACACCATCCGATTAATTAATCTTCCAACTCACCACTGCCGTCCCAATTCACAGCAGGACCGGCAACTAAATTACCACTTAGCTTGACAGGAGTACCTGCGGAAACCAAGGCAAGAAAGCTTGCTTCATCAAAGACAGCAGACCCGTTCTGGTCTTCAAAACTGGCAAGACCCGTTGTTGTCACCGCCACACCCAATATGGTTACACTACTGGCTGTCTTGCTTTGTGCTGGTCCTCTCAAGTAAACACCGGTATCAGCATTGCGCTCATCTATCCGACTCACCTTCACCGTATTCGTGCCTGTCGGTGTACCGCGCAGGCGCACATGGTCACCATTCACAAAACTTTCTTTTGCGTCAGTTGATATATTCTGTTCCGTCGAACTATCAATCGTAAAAGTAATTCCTGTCAGACCATTCAAGCTAAAATCGTTTCCACTGACATTAATCAAATCACCTTCTGCGCGTACGCTATCTTTTAAAGAAACCTTGGCAGCCGTTAGCACCCCACTGCTCAACACCCCTTCCACTTCCACTTTGACACCGTTGGCAAGGAAGGAATTGCTACCGGTTTCAAATACGGTATTGGTGTTGGTTGCAACGCTTTGCCCGTCTACAGTAAACGTAAAATCAGGACTCGTTCCTGCGATACTTCGAATATAGCCCTCTACTTCAGAGTTTGCGGCGTCGCTCACGCTAGGGCCATCTTTTTCAACAACACTGGCCATCAAAGGATCACCATTGGCAGAAGCCTTTGCTTCTACCAACATACCCACGGCCGGAGCGCCACCCAGATCACTGGTATCGGCGCCGCTGTAGTCTATGGTTTTACCGCTAATATCAAAGGTACCTGCACCAAGCGCGCTGATATAACCCGTTACCTTGTATTCTGTGAGGGCGGACTTTTCCTCGACTCTCGTGGCCACGATGATGCCGTCCTCTTTAACAAAACCGGCCACTTCTACCAACATACCAACCGTATCCAGATCAGCCAAAACGTTGTTGCCTGCAATCGTGTTAATCATAGCGCCATCGTCCAGGCGGATTGTCTGACCCATTACCTGCAAACTTACTTCGTTACTCGGAACAGAATCTAAAACCCCTTTCACAACCGTTTCGGCAACAACCGCAGTAGCAATTCCCGAACTACCATTCGTGCTGGCCACCACTTCCACCGGCATTTGCAACACATCGTTTGCAGTGGCCGCTGCACCATCTCTTGTAATACTGGCTGAAGAGGTGTCGTAGCGCATGCCGTTAACATAAACACTGCCCAATTTGGTCACGCTTCCCACGACATAGGTATTAGGCGTAATCTTGCTTGTGTTGTTCTCGTCCTCGCTATTCGAGCAGGCATTCAGCAGCAGGGTAAATACCACCAACAGCAACATTATCTCCAACGATTTTTTCATTTCCATCTCTCCAGTGTTCGGCATCCGTGTCGGGGCCGAAGAAACAATGAAAAATTCATACCGATGAAGGACATCACCAATAAACACACGCACAATAATGTTTTTTAGTCCGCTTCCAACTATGATTAGAACGATTCGACTATACACAGAACGTACCCAGGGTCGATATATTAAGATCGAGTCACCAACAGGAGCCGCCCATGAAGCAATTTGGACTGATCATCTGCCTGCTCGGAACGTTAATGGTTGTTTTGTATCCCCCTTATTCGGTTTTGGGCGGCACGCACTGGGGCTTCGTATGGCAAGATATCGTCTCAGTGTTTGGTCACGGTGTATCAGTCCTTGATAATATTGACTATAAATTGCTCGTGGTTGAGTTAGTACTCATCAATACCTTGGGTGTAGGTCTAGTCTGGATCTCCCGCTGATCAACCCTGCTCCCCCTTATCACAGCAACTTGCGCTTCTCTCCCTTAAGGCCAAGGCCATTTCTTACGATAGAACTACTATAGATTTACGATACACAGACACACGGAAAGCTGTATGTCGGTATATTCCACCGAAAAGCTGGTGAGCGAGGCTCGCAAACTGGCCACCGAATTCAGGCGCACAACAGGCAAGCCGCTGGGCATCAGTGGTGAGATTGCCGAATTTGATGCGGCCCATATCCTAGACCTGGAACTTTTAAAAGAAAAACCAGGTGGTTACGATGCTATCGGCCGCGGAAAACGAGAAGGACAGCGGGTACAAATCAAGGGTCGAGCCATACTGAATGACAAATCGGGGCAACGAATTGGTCAATTAAAGACCAACCAGGACTGGGACCTGCTGGTGCTCGTCATCATGAACGAGGAATACCACCCTGTGGAGATCTGGGAAGCAGACCGCGAGACCGTAGAAGAAGCGCTGGAAGAACAAAAAAAGAACAAAAATAATAAAGGGGCCATTTCCCTTGCCAAATTCAAGCACATCGCCAAACTGGCCTGGTCTGCCGACGAGGAACCCTCCCAAAACACGGCCTAAGCCGTTAAATTTCCAAGCCAGATCTGGTATGTTTGGAGCAGCAGATCAATAGTGGTCTTCCCCTACAATAACAATTAGACTCTCAGGCTTGACCATGGAAAATCTACAAGACGTACTCTCTGATCAGGGACCTTTAGCAAAGGCCATTCCCCATTACAAATGCCGTCCCCAGCAATTGCATTTTGCCGAGCGCGTGGAGCACGCCCTGGAGCACAATGAAAGCCTGGTGGTGGAAGCGGGAACCGGCACCGGAAAAACCCTGGCCTATCTGGTTCCCATCTTTCGTTCCGGAAAAAAATGCCTAGTCTCCACGGGCACAAAAAACCTGCAGGACCAACTCTATCATCGCGATATTCCCATGATACGTGACGCGCTGGCCACGGGCGCGGTGATCAGCCTATTGAAAGGCCGCTCCAATTATCTCTGTCATTACCGGCTCCATCGTCACGCCAACACAGCGCGCTTTACCAGCCGGGAACAAGCCATCGCCTTTCAAAAGATTCAGGACTGGGCACGCACTACCAAATCCGGCGATATCGCTGAAATGAGTCAACTCTCGGAAGACTCGCCGGTGTGGAGTCTGGCCACTTCCACCGCCGATAGCTGCCTGGGCGGGGAATGTGAATATATCTCCCAATGTTGTGTCAACGAGGCCAGGGCGCGTGCACAAAAAGCGGATATCGTGGTAATCAATCACCATCTGTTTTTCGCTGATCTCGCCCTGCGAGACGATGGCGTGGCCGATCTACTGCCGGCTTGCGATGCCATTGTTTTTGATGAGGCCCATCAATTGGCCGACACGGGAATCCAGTTTTTTGGAACCATCATTAGCGCAAGGCAAGTGCTGGAATTGATTAACGATGCCAATTCTGAATGCGAAACCGATGCACTGGAACTGCTATCTCCCCTGGCAGACCAGGCCTCTACGCTACACAAAATTATCGATCGGCTACACAAACTACTGGGCACCAGTAACCGCTCCGCCTGGCAGGATGTGGACGAGTCCCAGCGCTGCACCCAGGTGGTACACGAACTCATTGATGCCCTGGAAACGCTCACCGATCTCTTTTCCCGCGTTGCCGAAAAGACCAAAGGGCTGGCGAACATCCTGGAACGCAGTGAAAACATTGTCCATCGTTTTCGCGCCTTTCTAGCGGAAGACGAAAATATTATTCGCTGGTTTGAATCACGAAAAAACAATTTTGTGTTACACAAAACACCCCTGGAGATTGCCAAACCCTTCCAGGAAAACATGCAGCGGCTCAATCAAAGCATGATCTTTACCTCAGCCACGCTCTCGACCGGCACACGCTTCGACTATTTCAAACAGCGCCTGGGCCTGGAAGAGATTGAGACACACCAGTGGGCCAGTCCCTTTGATTATGAGCACCAGAGTTTACTTTACTTACCAGAAGGTATCCCGGAACCCCAGTCACCGCGGTTTACCTTGGCGGTGATTGAAAAGGCCAAGGAGATTATCGAGATTTGCCAGGGGCGTACCTTTGTGCTCTTTACCAGTCATCAGGCCCTTAACCAGGCCGCCGAAAAACTGAGAAATGAAATCGATTTTCCTATTTTGGTTCAGGGAGAAGGGTCCAAGAACCGGCTGTTGGAACAGTTTCGGACCTTGGAAAACGCGGTTTTGCTCGGCACGTCCAGCTTTTGGGAAGGGGTGGACGTAAAAGGGCGCGCCCTTTCCTGCGTCATCATCGATAAATTACCCTTTGCTTCGCCGGGTGACCCCATCATAGCCGCCCGCATCAATGAACTGGCCCAGAAGGGCGAACACCCTTTCATGAAATATCAGCTGCCGGACGCCATCATTACGCTACGGCAGGGGGTAGGCCGCTTGATCCGGGATGAAACTGACCGGGGGGTGCTGGTGATCTGCGACCCTCGAATTCTCAGCAAATCCTATGGAAAGTCCTTTTTACGCAGCCTACCCCGCATTCCCATTACACAGGATATACAGGACGTGGTAGAGTTCATGTCTGAGGAGACTGCGTAATGAGAATGCTGGCAATCGATACGTCTACCCATGCCTGCACCGCTGCACTCATGGTGGATAACGAGCTATACACCCAGTTTGCATTGACCCCGCGTGGTCATACCGAGCTGATTCTGGACATGTGCGATAAAGTGCTGGCCGAAGGAGGAATCACCCAACAACAATTGGATGTGATTGCCTGCGGACGTGGCCCCGGTTCGTTTACCGGTGTTCGAATTGCGGCAGGACTCGCCCAGGGTATGGCCCTGGCCCTGGAAATACCGATCGTTGCGGTATCGTCATTGGCCGCCGCCGCACAGCATGCCTATTCCGAATACGGACAAGATCATCTTTATGTGGCGATGGATGCTCGGATGCAAGAGACCTACTGCTGCTACTATGTGGCCACAGACGATGGCTATGTGATCGCTGAGATAGACGAGACACTCTGCGCACCGGATGAGGCCCCGGTACCCAAAACCGAGGGGTATATGGGGGTCGGCTCCGCCTGGTCGGAATACCGGGGACTCCTGCAAGCCAGACTCGCGCCGCACATTTCCAAAATTGAAGCAGACTGTTATCCCCATGCGGCCGCCATCGCGACCCTGGGTAAACGAGAGCTCAACGAAGGACGAACCGTTCCGCCCGAAAAATTCTCTCCCGTCTATCTGCGAGACAAGGTCGCCGAGAAAGCCCAAGCCTAATGCGTCTGTGTAGTCTTTTTTTTCTTGCCCTATTGTGCGCCTGTACCCACAGCTCTATCACACGCTCACTTGAGACAACCCCCATATCCGAAACTGAGTTGAATCAGGCGTTAAGGCAATCGGCAACAATCGATAGCAAATCCTACGTAAACATCAGCAAACGAAGGCTGGCAAACACGAAAATTTCCAGCCTCAAGAATGTGGATCTGTCCTTTAGTATTCTAGAAAATGTGGACTTATCCACTGCCAGGCTTGAACGGGTCATCTTTCATGGGGCAACTCTGATTAATGTGAATTTCGGGAAAGCCGACCTGGACCAGGTGGATTTCACCGCCGCCACACTTTTCCAAACCAACTTCGAGCATGCTCGGTTTGAATCGGTGATCGCTGATAACACCAAGGCGGATCGTAGTAACTTTCGTTCTACTCAGATCACTAATAGTGTCTTCACCAGTGCCTCCCTCAATGACACCGACTTTTCAAAAGCAAAACTGCACAAAGTGCGACTGGATAAGGCTCAGCTCGTTCGCGCCCGTTTTGAAGGAACCCAGGCCGCCAAGACCGATTTTCGCTGGGCAGACCTGAGCGCGATGAAAATCATCGATGCCGATTTGAGTGGTTCCGACTTTTTTCGCGCCATGTTGGACTATCTGAGTGGCGCGAATATCAACTTTTCAGATAGCCACTTACGGGCAAGCTACTTTCGCTATGCCGAACTGGACAATGTAGTCTTTGATCGCACCCTTGCCATCGCCGCCGATTTCTCTCACAGCAATTTACTGAACGCGTCGTTTATACAAGCAGACCTGCGTGAGATTCGCCTCTCAGAAAGCGTCCTGGAAAACGCCATACTGGATAAAGCAGACCTGAGTAATAGTCGTATCGAATGGACAAATCTGCAAGGAGCCTCGTTGAAAGAAGTCATCCTGAGCAAGGCCAACCTGATTGAATCCTCACTTGAGGGCGCAGATTTTCAGCAAGCCACACTCAAATGGACTCAATTCCTCATGAGTGATCTCACGAATGCCGTGTTTAACGACGCCGATGTGCACAGGATGGACTTGCGTGGCGCAAACCTAAAGGGCACGTCTTTCATTAACTCAAAACATATCGAAACCCTTATCGGTCTGGACAAGACAGACAATCTGGAAAAGGCCCACTTCTAACTCTCATTTTTGTGACTGGTCAATTTTTTGCTCTGTTATTGCCGTTTAATTACACGAAACTTGGATTACACAGGGCACGTGCTCCGGGTTTTAGTCACTTTATTTTTACTTGGGACGAGTTTTCCTAGACAAGTCTTTGAATTCAACTATATTTATTACTAATTTAGTTGCAATACGAAGACTGAATGTTTTATAGTTCGTTTCAACTTTTTGTGTCGACGCAATCGCAAGGGAAATGCGGCTAGCGCATGCAAATAAACGGAACCAATCGTAGCGGATTCTACCCCGGTAGCAATTCCGCTCAAAAACCGAGACAGAAGGTCTCACCTGCTTACCCCGCGAGTAACGTGGGGGAACGGTCTTCTTCCCCCTCAAAACCTGAAAAGCCACAACCTTCTCCCGCTCGTAGACTGCCCCCTGCAGGCCGAGAACGTATTCCAAGAACGGCCCATCCACAAACTCTTGCTCAGGCTTATCAAAGCAAATCAAATACGGAACGTGAAGCGGTGCGTGCGGATGATTTGTCTCCCTATGCACGCAAGGCCCTTGCGGCGTATACCCGTGATCAAAGCCCCGAAGAAAAAGAACAACTCTCGATCGCTATCGGGATTGATCTCTACGTTTAGATCTTTTCAGCACACCCACGGAAAATTTTTATTTACTGAATACAAAAAGCCCCATCGAGTGATGGGGCTTTGTGGCAACTTATTATTGTTATTATCTGTGAGATAGTTGTAGTTGTTATTGCTTTCGCCAGCGTAAAACTGTTATTACTCGGAACCTACTCGCCAATCGTCTTCACCTGTGGTGGCTGCGATTTCATGAGTCCACTCAATGCGGCGATAAGAAAATGAAACCCTTTCCATATGGCCGTACTGTCTCATATCAGGGTCCAGTGCGTTTGGCATATCCAGCGTGATATCAATCAAGATCGCGTCTTCCAAAAGGATCGTGAAGTAATGCTCTTCGGTACCCATTGAAGAGGTGCGATACATCTTCAGTTCTACTGACTCCAAACGTCTGCCTTGTGATAAGGCTTCAGCCAGAATCGGAGAAGACTTGTCTACATATTTGGTCAAGGTCAGTGGCTGATGAACACGTCGACCTGCTGGTTGACCAGATTGTGGGTCACGGGGCACAGTCATTTGGTGATGAATGGCTTGTACGATAAATTCGTCTTCATGACCTTCGATATAACCTTCACCAATACTTTCGGCGGTGTAAGCGCCTTCTGTTAAGAGGTTACCTTCTGCATCAGTGACTGAACAAAAACATGGGCTTGGCATTTTAAATCTCCTTCTCTAATTTAATTTAACTTGTTAGTTGTTTATTACTTTGTGTAATCCCTTACTGCTTTGACCTAGTAATTACAGGATGCATGCCACTTTTTGTTTTAGCCTAAAATAGTTTTTAACTAATTGAATTTATTAGTAAAAATAAATTTCTTTTTTTGTACCTCGGCTTGAATCACTATTTTCTTAGAATGAGACTGCGCGAAGTTCTGCGCACAGTAAAATAAAGCTGTGCGGGTTTCCTCTCAATTGGAAGAATCGGGTAAAATACCGCCTTTCATTCAATGAGTAGTCTTTGTGAATCAGTCTAAATCCCCTACCATCGGTTTCATCAGCCTGGGTTGCCCCAAAGCGCTGGTGGACTCCGAACAAATCATCACCCGTGTACGCTCTGAGGGTTATCACATCGGTCAACAGTATAAAGATGCGGATCTGGTGGTGGTGAATACCTGCGGTTTTATCGATTCAGCAGTGGAAGAATCACTGGATGCCATCGGTGAAGCCCTCAGTGAAAACGGCAAGGTCATCGTTACTGGCTGTCTGGGGGCCAAGGATCAAGTCATCCTGGAAAGGCATCCACAGGTTCTAGCCATTACTGGCCCACATGCCACCGATGAAGTGGTACAAGCAATTCACAAACATCTACCCCCGGATCAAAATCCCTTTACCAGTCTGATCCCACCTCAAGGCATCAAGCTAACACCCGAACACTATGCCTATGTAAAAATTTCGGAGGGCTGTAATCATCGCTGTACCTTCTGCATTATCCCTTCCCTGCGTGGTGATCTGGTCTCACGCCCACTGGGTGAAGTGATGCAGGAATGCGAAAACCTGGTCAACTCGGGCGTGAAAGAGTTGCTGATTGTTTCGCAAGACACCTCAGCCTACGGCGTGGATCTTAAGTATAGAACCGATTTCTGGGGCGGACGTCCGGTCAAGACTAAATTTTATGACATGGTCAAACACATGGGTGAGTTGGATGCCTGGGTGAGACTGCACTATGTGTATCCCTATCCACATGTGGACGAAATCATGCCTTTGATGGCGGAAGGCAAGGTGCTCCCCTATCTGGATATTCCCTTTCAGCATGCCAGCCCTTCGGTATTGAAGGCCATGAAACGACCCGCCCATCAGGAACACAATCTCAAACGTATCGAACAATGGCGTAAAGACTGTCCGGATCTGGTGATACGCAGCACCTTTATCGTGGGATTTCCTGGTGAAACGGAAGACGACTTCCAGCAACTACTGGATTTTATACAAGAGGCGCGACTGGATCGTGTAGGCTGTTTCCCTTATTCCCCGGTTGAAGGGGCCAAGGCAAATACTTTAGCGAATCCCGTTGCCGAAGAAGTAAAACAGGAAAGACTCGCCCGATTTATGGAAGTGCAAAGCGCGATCAGCAGTGAAAAGCTGGCCGAGCGCGACGGACAAGTCCTGCAAGTGATTGTGGACGAAATCCTCGACGACACAATAATCGGACGCAGTTACGCCGATGCACCCGAGATTGATGGACGCGTCTACATCGCGAATCCGGATTACAAGGAATTCGAACCCGGAGATTTTGTGTTTGCCGAGGTGGTGGGGTGTAGTGATCATGATCTGTACGGGCAGTTGGAGGAAGAATAGCAATTACACGTAGCTGTGCTAAGGTTATAGGGAAATCGATAAGCCATGTGTGATTTATGTTAAAAAAAGCCCGCCGGTTTGTTTGCCTATTTGTTGTAACATCATCTCTTGCAGTCGCCAAAGAAGGTCAGGATGGGGGTGGTATCATCCCGGCCACACCTCCCGTGAATGTGCATACTTCTGCCATAGAGTCAGACTATAAAGGTTATGGCTTGATGCAATTCAGCATCGAACTGCCCCACAAATCCACCCCTGAATTCACATTGGGTGGGGATGAAGATGCTGAATATGAAATTGGCACCAGTAAATATACGGCAATCGGCCTGGTCTATGTGAATGAAGGCAAGCGACGTAAATTCGAATCCAGCGAAACTGCCTGGTTGGCCGGCACACTCAATAGCAAGCTCACTAACGATACCTTTACCTACTCAGGTGTTACCTTTGATGTTAAATCGGAAAGCTCAGGTCTCATCGCGGGAAAGAGAAGCACCACAGCTAAGCGCTTAAGTAACTCCAATTCCTTATCAATTGACTATGCCTACACTTCTTTGTGGGCCTTTTATAATATGTCATCCAGCACGCGCTTTACGTCTCGTGGAACACAAACCTATATCGATGACTATGACGAGTCTCAGTTCGGTGTCGCGTGGAGACCGATGATTACAATCCAGCCCAAGATTTCCCTGGGCAGCATGATTGATTTTATTCCCTTCGCAGGCGCAGCATCCTTTTTGTCTCTAACTTACAGCTCCTGGGAAGTAAACCAGTGGGAAGACCAGAACTATGGACCGGATTGTTTTGATGGCTGCCCCGATTTTGGGCTATTCCCAGGCATAATCCCGGTTGAGACATTTGTGGGATTTGATTTGGAAATTCACTTTACACCTACAAGCACACTTTCACTCTCATCGTTTCTATCGGCAGGAATCACCACTGAAACGCAAAACATGTCGGAAGTGTACATCGTCTATACGCAGGATATCTAACGACCACGCGCCTTACGAATCTGCTCGTAGGCGGCTTTAATCTCTTGCGTCTTTTCCTTGGCCACATTCATCATCTCTTCAGGTAGACCCTTGGCCACCAGTTTATCGGGATGATGCTGGCTCATGAGCTTGCGATAGGCCTTTTTGATTTCATCGTCGCTGGCCTGCTCACTCACGCCCAGAACGCGATAGGCGTCCACCAGGCTGGGGCCACGCGATGCCTGTGGTCCACCTGCTTGAGAATAACGGCGTTGCGCAGAGACCATATTGAGTAGTTGAATGATGTGTTCACGTTGCAGCCCCAACTTCTCACCGATACGCACCACCACATCACGTTCGGTATCGTGTAATTCACCATCGGCCAGTGCGGTGGAGATTTGTATCTCCATAAACATCTGAATGAGGTTAACGCGTCGATGGCATTCCTCACGGAATTGGTCCAACACTTCATCGAGTGGAAAAGCAGGCCCCTTGCCTTGATTGAACAGATTGATGGCGGCCTTTTTTTGCTCTTCGTTGAGTTGCATCTGGTCCATCACGTGGCGGGCCAGAGAGATCTCGTCTTCCGAAACACGACCATCGGCCTTGGCGATATGGCCCATGATGGAAAACGTGGCCACGAAAAAAGCGGATTGAACGCGCTCAGTGTCTCCGCTAGAAAATCCGTCTCCCCTGCTTTCGCCCAGGTAATCGAACTGATGCCCGAAGGCGGCCCCTAATAGCGCGCCCAGCGGCCCTCCCAGCATATAACCCAGAGTCCCGCCGACAATCTTACCCCACCAACCCATTACGTCTTTCCTTCGTTATTATTGAATACTGATATTATCTGTTTTTGGTAGGACTGGTCCAATAGCAGGTTCTCGTCCCCCCTTTGTTGAGACAGCTTCATCAACAGTAGATTCAGGCGTTTTACCCCCTGCTCTTTTTGCTCTGCTGTCGTGGCGGACTGGATCAGTGCCTGCACATCAGCGATTTCTCTGCGCGTCTGCATTTCGGGCGGGAGAAAACCGGCGTTTTTTAATAGCCGATAGCCCGCACGCAGCTCGGGTGGTACCAGGCTGTCGTCCTCCAGCTTCAAGG
>JAOUPJ010000258.1 GCA_029879945.1 Gammaproteobacteria bacterium | reverse complement strand
ACTATGGATTGCCTTGAACGATACTTAGTATCGAATTTGATTTGACTCGAAAAAGGAGAGTGAAATGTCATTAAAAGGCAGCAAGACTGAGCAAAACCTAAAGGACGCCTTTGCTGGTGAATCACAGGCCAATCGTCGTTACCTTTACTTCGCCGCCAAAGCGGATGTGGAAGGCTACAATGATGTGGCGACAGTCTTCCGTTCCACGGCTGAAGGAGAAACCGGACACGCCCATGGGCACTTGGAATACCTGGAAGAGTGCGGCGACCCTGCAACTGGGATGAAATTCGGCAGTACAGCCGACAACCTGAAGACGGCTATCGCTGGTGAAACACACGAGTATACGGATATGTATCCCGGTATGGCCAAAGCAGCACGCGACGAAGGCTTTGAAGAAATCGCGGACTGGTTTGAAACACTGGCCAAGGCAGAGCGTTCACACGCAAATCGCTTCCAAAAAGCATTGGACGAAATCGCCTAAAGACAGACTGGTTTGGGGGCTTTGGCCCCCATCCCGACCCAAGTTTCAGGAGAATTGAGATGTCTGCACCCATAAACAAAATTCGAGAAGGCAGTTTGGAAGCCCCTACGCGTCACGCGCTGGATTGGAAGTCCGCCGAATTCTATGACGAGACCAGTCTGTTTAAAGAAATGGAGCGGGTCTTTGATATTTGTCATGGTTGTAGACGTTGTGTGAGTTTATGTAACTCGTTCCCCACGCTTTTCGATTTGGTTGACGAGTCCAGCACCATGGAAGTGGATGGGGTGGCCAAGCAGGACTACTGGAAAGTTGTAGACCAGTGTTATCTCTGTGATCTGTGCTACATGACCAAGTGCCCCTATGTGCCGCCGCACGAGTGGAATCTGGATTTTCCCCACTTGATGTTACGGGCCAAGGCATACAAGTTTAAAAAGGGTGATGTGAAAACCCGAGACAAGATTCTCACCAGCACCGATACCATGGGTAAGCTGGCTTCCATCCCTGTCGTGGCCGAGGTGGTGAACGCCGTCAACACGATAAAACCGATGCGCAAGGTGCTAGATAAAGTCTTGGGCGTGCATCCGGATGCAAAACTACCCAAGTACTACAGCAATAAGCTGAGAAACCGCGTTAAATCAGATAGCGGAAAAGCGGATCTGGCACAGCCTGCGGGCGCTACCACGGGAAAAGTCGCCCTATTTGCTACCTGCTACGGAAACTACAATGCGCCGCAGCTGGGTGAGGATCTGGTCGCTGTACTGCGCCACAACGATATTCCCGTCACGCTTGCCGAAAAGGAGCAGTGTTGTGGCATGCCCAAAATGGAATTGGGTGATTTGGCTGCTGTCGAAGCAGCAAAAGAAGCGAATATACCCGTGCTTGCCAAATTGGTAGACCAGGGTTGGGATATCATCGCCCCGATTCCTTCTTGCGTACTCATGTTTAAACAAGAGTTACCACTCCTGTTTCCTGACGATGAGCAAGTCAAAAAGGTACAGAAAGCGATCTATGATCCCTTTGAGTATCTCATGATCCGACAAAAAGAAGGCAAGCTCAAAACGGATTTTAAAAACTCGCAAGGCACGATTGCCTATCACGCCTCGTGTCATCAACGTGTACAAAATATAGGCAACAAGACCCGAGAAGTGCTGGAACTGATCCCGGGAACAGAAGTGATGACCGTAGAACGTTGCTCCGGACACGACGGCACGTATGCGGTGAAAAGTGAATATCACCAGGCGGCAAGAAAGATCTGTCGTCCGGTCGTAAGCCGAATTGAAAAGGCCAATGTAGATCACTATGGCAGTGATTGCCCCATGGCGGGTGAACATATAAGCAATGTGATGGATTCGGAAAAACCAGCAGAGCATCCTTTGCGCCTGTTACGCCAGGCCTATGGCATCTAAAACGAATTTTTGAAGACCTGTTGGGGTCAGGAAGGGTGATACAGTGGAAAAATTGAGTAGAGATAAACTTTTTTCCTTGGAGCAATACTCCCAGGAACGTGACGAGTTTAGAAAAAAGGTGATCGCGCACAAGAAAAATCGAAGGGTGCCTCTGGGCCCTAATGCCACCTTGTATTTTGAAGACATTCTGACTATGCAGTATCAAGTGCAAGAGATGTTGCGCATAGAAAAGATTTTTGAGGCCAAGGATATTGAAGAGGAACTGGCTGCTTACAACCCCCTGATCCCCGATGGCACCAACTTTAAGGCCACATTTATGATCGAATATCCTGAAGTGGACGATCGTAAGCTAGCCCTGGAAAAGATGATTGGCATTGAGGACAAGGTGTGGGTTCAGGTTGATGGATTTGAGCACGTTTGGGCCATTGCCGACGAAGACCTGGAAAGGGAAAATGCAGAAAAGACATCTGCCGTGCATTTTCTGCGATTTGAGCTGAATCCGGCCATGATCCGGGGTCTCAAGGAAGGGGCAAAATTGAATATGGGCATAGACCATGATGCCTATCGTCATTTATTGGAGCCCGTACCCGAGAATATTCGCAGCTCACTACTCAAAGATTTGGATTAATTCTAAGACTCTCTCCCTAAAATCTGTAGTTCGTTTGGCGCGTTTTACGCGCCATTTTTTTATCGCCGCCAAGTGCGTATAATACGCCACAACGCCCTTTTAACTTGGTGTATCGAATGAAACTATCGGTAGAAGAATTTAGAGCCTGGGAACATAAATGTATCACGCTACTGGGCATGTCTGGTGTGGGTAAAACGGTACTGGCCACCATGCTACGCCAGAGCAATTGGTTCCACTATTCGGGTGACTATCGCATCGGTACCCGCTATCTGGACGAAGCCATTTTAGACAACATCAAATTACAAGCCATGAAGATCCCGTTTTTGCGAGATCTACTTCAATCAGACTCGATCTATATAAGAAACAATATTACGGTCGATCATCTCAAGCCTGTCTCCAGCTTTCTCGGTAAGCTGGGGAATTCTGAAAAAGGGGGGCTGTGCCTCAAGGAGTTTAAACATAGACAGGCCTTGCACTACGATGCTGAAATTTGCGCCATGAAGGACGTGCCACAGTTTATCCAGAAGGCACAGACGGTCTATGGCTATAAACACTTCATCAATGATGCGGGTGGTAGCGTATGTGAGCTAAACGAACCCGGTGTGATGGAGCTGCTTTCCAAACATACTCTGTTCATATACATCAAGGCCAATGAAAAAGACGAGGCCGAGCTCATACGTCGTGCCGAAATGGACCCCAAGCCACTCTACTATCGTGAAGCCTTTTTAGATGAGCAGTTATCCAACTATCTAGAAGAAAAAGGTTTGAGCAAAGTTGAAGAGATTGATCCAGATAATTTCGTTTTGTGGATGTTCCCCCGCTTGTTCTATTCCCGTATTCCACGCTATCAAAAACTGGCTGACCAATACGGCTACACGGTGACAACGGATGAATTGAAGGCAGTTAAAAACGAGCAGGATTTCTTGAGTATGGTGGAAAAAGCCATAAATCGTTCTAGCAAGTAGGCGCGTTTTAGTAAAAAAAAGCGCCGATCGGAATGGGGGAGCCGATTCAGCGCAAACATTACAAGGTGTCGAGAAGAAAGGCCAACTTGCGTTGGCCTTTTGCCCGTCTGCCCCTCGAAAAACCGAAATCCAATTCTGCGGATCTTTTCCAGTTGGTACAATCTACAAATCAATTACATTCTTTGAGTTCATACCATGTTAACCGTTCAAACTATGTTCGCGATTGGCACCTAAGCCGCTTTCCAGTTTCAATTTCAACAGATCGGCACTGGGTTCAATTTCCAAGGCCCTTTGATATAAATCAAATGCATCATCATGCTTATTCAGTTTTTCTAGGCTGGTGCCTAAGCTGGAAATGGTTCGGGAAAACTTGCTTTGCAATTTGTAGTGGAAGGCGCGAATCCAGTCCGTGCTCACATCTGTTCTAAGAAAACTGCCGTGATAAAGCTTGAACATCGTATTGACGACTGCGTCGGCAGATTGTGTTGCTCTGCCGCTCGCTAGTTCGCTATGAAAACGATTGACCAGTATTTCAAAGGCCCAGCAGTCCACCCAGCACAGTTTGGAATTTAGTGTCACATGCCCGCCACCTACTTCCACGATATCATCTCGGCCTAATATTTTTCGCAGGCGATGAAGATTGGTAGACAGCGTGCGATAGGATGAGTCACGGTCTGAGCCCGGCCACAGTGTATCGCATATAAGTCGCTCCGACACATTTCGTCCGCCAAAGGCGATAATCGCTTTCAATACTTGTAGCGGCTTTTGATGCGATTTGCCAGAAAGTATCAGAGGCTCCTCGTTGATGAGTACTGCGAATCTGCCAAAGGTATAAATTCGTACTGCCCAGGGCCAGTCGTCACACAGTTGTCTAGGATTTTGGGGTACCAAATTGAGGCTGGAGACAAATGTCCGGCAATGTGATTCACAAACCCGATTTCGTATTCCATAATCCAGCAACTCGATCAGCGCCTGTTGATCAATCCAATATCTAGGCAATATCCCTTGCCTTTCCGCAAAATCAAAGGCGATACTCAGATAGGGTGTAGCATTCTTGTGCTTTTTGTCGGCAAAACCGGCGCGTAAAAGACCAAAATGTAGATGGAGTATGGGAAAATCCAGCCGGTAACAGAGTTTACTCAATAATTCAAAGCTTTCTTCAACCACGTCCAACCTGCCGGATGCGAGGTGTTTGTGTTGCAAGATCATTTGGCCCTTAACAAGGATATGGGCACATCTGAGCATTTTAGCCTTTCGAATCGCATCATCAATCAGATTGAAGGGTGAATTACTTTGCTCACTGCGATTGTCCAACTCGGCTTGTAGTAGTTGAAGATCCAATTCCAGTTGTCTGCTGCCATAGGTGCTGACGCGCTTTGTGAAATCTATCGCTTGTTGGCACGCCTTAAATGCCTTCATGGAAAGCAGTCGTTCGCTCAACATGATTGCCTTTTTAAGATGAATTAACCGCGTTGCTACTCCTGTCTCATGAATATTGAGGGCTTCTATTTCCGCCAATAGCTCATTGGCCTGCAAAAATCGGTTGACCCGAGTTTCCGAAACCAAGCCCAACTCTTGGTTTAGCTGATATGCCAATTTAGCAATCAAGGTAGAGGGAGAACTGGAAATTCCCGGTGGGTTTAACACGTCTTTAAATTCGGATCGCCATTTGGGAATC
>JAOUPJ010000257.1 GCA_029879945.1 Gammaproteobacteria bacterium | reverse complement strand
GCCGCACGCCTGAAGATGATTTCCATTCTGGCCAAGGCCTGTGGGAGTGAAGGCATGGTGGGAGGCCAGGCCATCGACCTGTACTCGGTCGGTAAAGGACTGACCCAGCAACAACTGGAAACCATGCATCGCTTTAAAACAGGCGCTCTGATTCGTGCCAGCGTTTTACTGGGTGCCATCAGCGGCGATCTGGACATCAATGACGGCTCTATCGTGCAACTGGATCAGTATGCACAACATATCGGGCTGGCCTTTCAAGTCAAGGACGATATCCTGGACGTGGAAGGCGATACCGAGGTCATCGGTAAGACACAAGGTTCTGACGAGGCCCGAAACAAGCCTACCTTCGTTTCCCTGTTGGGACTGGATGGTGCCAAGGCAATGGCAAAACAGCTCCATAAACAGGCGCTGGACGCCTTGCGCTCGTTTGACGATACCGCCGACTCGCTGCGAAGTATCGCCAATTACATTATCAATCGCGAAAAATAGTCCAATTAAAAAAGCAGCACCCAGTGGATTGGTCTATTATCAAAAAGAACTCCTTTCAACGCGTTACGCAAGAATATCGGCTTGAAACCTTAGGGGTTTGCAGGCATTATGGCGCCATCAACGGGAAGTATTCACACTGGGCAAATGACTGATAACACTTTGAATTCATTACTGTACTCAGTAAACAGCCCAGACGATCTGCGCACCCTGGAGATCGAACAGCTTGCTGCGCTGGCTGCCGAGTTGCGTAGCTATCTTATTGATAGTGTTTCCAAAACAGGTGGACATTTGGCCGCCGGACTAGGCACCGTCGAACTCACCATTGCCCTGCACTACGTCTACAACACACCCTATGACCGTCTGGTGTGGGACGTGGGCCACCAGAGTTATCCACATAAGATTTTAACTGGTCGACGAGATCAGATGAGCAGCCTACGTCAAAAAGACGGGCTGGCCGGTTTCCCCAAACGGGGTGAAAGCGAATACGACACCTTTGGCGTGGGTCACTCCAGCACCTCTATCAGTGCCGCCCTGGGGATGGCCATTGCCGCCCAAACCCAAAAGTCTGATCGTAGAACCGTTGCCGTGATTGGCGATGGTGCCATGACAGCAGGCATGGCCTTCGAGGCCCTGAATCATGCTGGCGATATGGACGCCGACATCCTGGTCATCCTCAACGACAATGACATGTCCATCTCACCGAATGTGGGTGGCTTGTCTAATTACCTCGCCCGCATCATGAGTGGCAAAATCTACTCCCAGGTGCGCGAAGGCAGTAAAAAGGTTTTGAAATCCATCCCCAGTCTTTCTGAACTGGCGCGACGTGCCGAGGAGCATGTGAAAGGGATGGTGATTCCGGGTACCCTGTTCGAGGAACTGGGCTTCAACTATATCGGCCCGGTAGACGGTCACGATCTGGAAACCCTGATTCCCACTTTGCGAAATCTGCGTGGACTCAAGGGTCCGCAAATTCTGCACGTGATTACCAAAAAGGGTAAAGGCTTCGCCCCGGCGGAAGAGAATCCCTGTAAATTTCACGGCGTAGGAAAAATGGACCCGCAAACAGGGCAAGCCGCCCCTGTCACCAAGCCCGAAACCCCGACGTACACCCAGGTGTTCGGTAAGTGGTTGTGTGATATGGCAAAACAGGACGAGCGTCTGGTCGCCATCACGCCCGCCATGCGCGAAGGCTCCGGTATGGTGGAATACTCGGAGCAATTTCCTTCACGCTATTTCGATGTAGGCATTGCCGAGCAACACGCGGTGACGCTGGCCGCCGGTATGGCATGCGATGGCGTCAAACCCGTGGTCGCCATCTACTCTACGTTTCTCCAACGCGCCTATGACCAGATGGTCCACGACGTTGCCCTGCAGGACTTGCCCGTGCTGTTTGCCATCGACCGCGCTGGACTTGTCGGCCCCGATGGTCCGACCCATGCCGGCAGTTTCGATATCAGCTTCATGCGCTGCATACCCAATATGCTGATCATGGCCGCTTCGGATGAGAACGAATGCCGACAAATGCTCTATACAGGCTTTATGCACAATGGCCCCGCCGCCGTGCGATATCCACGGGGACACGGTCCCGGCGTCATGCCAGCAGAAGAAATGGAACTGATTCCACTAGGTCAAGCCGAGGTGAAACGCAAGGGCAAGGCCTCCATTGGCATCCTGGCCTTCGGCTCCACCGTGGCAGCCGCCCTGGAGGCAGGTGAAAAACTGGACGCCAATGTGGCCAATATGCGCTTCATCAAACCACTGGATACGGAGCTGGTGCTCTACTGGGCCAGTCGTTTTGATCTGCTAGTTACGGTGGAAGAGAACGCCATTGAAGGTGGTGCCGGTTCGGCCATCAACGAATTGTTGGTCAAAATGGAACACCCCCCTCAGATCATTAACCTGGGCCTGCCCGACAAATTTGTTGATCACGGTGGCAGAGAAGAGCTTTTAAGCATGTGCGGGCTGGACGCGAGTGGTATCATACGCAGCATTGAGCTGGGCCAGTCTCATAAAAAGCGTCAGCCTCTACCCTTAGGCGTCAATTCCTAGTATTATAGTCAAGATTATGAACGCGCGTTATACCATGAAGGTGGTGACTGATTTCGCCGCCGCCCATTCTCTCCGGGAATACCCTGGTGAGTGCAGTCGCCTGCACGGTCACAATTGGAAGGTGGAGATTCAAGTTGTTGCCACCGCCCTGGATGAGATTGGAATGGGTCTAGACTTTAAAGTCATCAAGTCTGAAACTAAAAAAATCCTTGATGAGCTGGACCATTACAACCTGAATGATATTCCGCCTTTTGATAAAATAAATCCCACGGCAGAAAATATTGCTGCCTACCTGTATAAACGTCTCGGAGCGGCCATCAACACTCAGCGGGTTCGAGTGAGCGCATTAACACTTTGGGAGACAGAGCGCGCCTGCGTGACTTACACTGAGGACTAGACTATGAATATGCCCACAGCACCCATCGCTGACGTACAAAACACGAAAGACACTCGTCAACTGGCCATCGATAAAGTTGGCATCAAAGACATCCGTCACCCGGTCCGCGTACAGGAACGCGCCGGCGGTGAACAGCACACCGTCGCCAATTTCAATATGTATGTGAACCTGCCTCATAATTTTAAAGGCACTCACATGTCGCGTTTCGTAGAGATCCTCAATAACCACGAACGCGAAATTAGCGTCGATTCATTTAAAGAGATGCTCAAGGAAATGGTGGTTCGGCTTGAGGCCCAGTCCGGCCACATCGAAATGACCTTCCCCTATTTTATTAACAAGAAGGCGCCCGTTTCCAAAGTCGCCAGTCTGCTGGACTATGCCGTCACCTTTATCGGTGAGATACACGACGGCGAACCCTGCTTGTTGATTCGAGTCGTTGTTCCGGTTACCAGTCTGTGTCCCTGCTCCAAAAAGATTTCTGAGTATGGCGCCCACAATCAACGTTCACACGTCACTGCTACGGTGCGCACCAAAGATTTCGTGTGGATAGAAGAGATCATCGATATCGTGGAACAAGAGGCATCGTGTGAACTGTTTGGTTTGTTGAAAAGACCAGATGAAAAATACGTGACCGAAAAGGCCTACGAGAATCCCAAGTTCGTGGAAGACATCGTGCGTGATATCGCGGCCCGCTTTAATGATGATAAGCGCATAACCGGGTACAAAGTGGAATCGGAAAATTTTGAATCTATCCATAACCACTCGGCCTATGCAACGATAGAAAACCTGTAGCGAACAATCTGGAACAAGTAGGACTGGAGGATAGGGAATCGTCGTGTTTGGTTTACTGAGCAAGTCCTCTATCCCGATTCCGGAAACCAGTATCGACTGGCTTTTCAATGGATTCAGTTGGTGCCTGCAAAACTTCGGTGACGAGTCCTTTTATCAAAACACCACCCTGGTGCTACCAAGCGATCAATTTTTTCCTGGCCGGGCAAACAATGCCTTCGATATGAGCCAGCTTATTTTCGATCAGGTCCGTAATTATTGCGGACTCAGTTATTGGCCGGTAGAACTGGTAGACGTACACCATGAACAACCCGGCGAAAATGACATGAGCCTACCTGCGGTTCTGGAAAACACAGGACAGCGTCTGCGTATCTATATGGAACCGCGACAAGCCGCCAATCCGGAAGTACAAATCGCTAATTTTGCCCATATCCTGGCACATCACCTCTCATTTCTCGCCAAATCGCCTCCACCTTGTGAAGAGGACGAGTGGTTTCACCTCATGGAGCTGGTGGCCGTGTTTATGGGTTTTGGATTGATGATGGCCAATACGGCCAGACCCTATCGGGGCGGTGGTTGTGCGCGTTGTGTTTCACCCGAATTGGAGCGCCAGGGCTTTTTATCAGAGGACGAATTGACCTATGCCCTCGCCATCTTCTGTACCCTCAAAGAAATTCCCGAAAAGTCGGTCAAGCCCTATTTGAAAGGGTCTTTGTTTTCTGTGTTTAAGCGTTCACTAAAAGATATACAGAAACGCACAGAGCACGTCATTGAAGTCAAACAGAGTCGCAGCGAAAATCAACTTCGTCAATTCAACCAGGTAGCACTATGCAAATAGAAAAAGATAAGGTAGTCAGTATTCATTATGTCTTGAGTGAGGGTGACAGGCTCCTGGAGCAATCTTACAGCTCTACCCCACTGGCCTATTTGCATGGACACAGCAATATGATGCCCGGGGTAGAAAAGGCCCTGGAAGGAAAGTCCAAAGGTGACAAGATTACCATTACACTTAGCCCCGACGAGGCCTATGGTAATAAACTGGAAGACATGACACAGCGCGTGTCTGTGAATTACATCATGCGCGAGGGAAAAACCAAGCCCAAGCTGCAAAAAGGCATGATCGTAAAACTCAACAGCAAGAATGGTCCTGTGCCCGTTACCGTGCTCAAGGTGGGGCTAAAGATGATAGACGTGGACACGAATCACCCTTACGCCGGTATGTCTCTTACCTATGATATTGAAGTCATGGATGTCCGGGATGCCACCCAAGACGAGATCAGCCACCGCCATGCCCATGGAACCGGTGGAGTCGAGCACTAGCCAATTTCGTTCAACACGTGCGAATTGACCACCGGTAACTCCACACTGGCCCCTCTTTGCGGGGCTTGTCGGCTCAATCTTTACCCGTTGCGATCGACTATCACTGCCTCCGGCAGAAAATTTTTGCGCCATAGG
>JAOUPJ010000256.1 GCA_029879945.1 Gammaproteobacteria bacterium | reverse complement strand
CGCGAAGGATGTGGACTACTATTTTTCGGCTGGCCTGAATTTCAAACTAGACCAACGATTTTCGCTGCAGCTGTACGCAAAGCAATATGTGTTTTTATTTCACGAAAATTTTGATTCTCCGTTGGAGAGAGAGAATCTTACTGGATATGGCCTTGGCGTTTCCATGCGCTACTGAACTCATCTATTCTTCCCCACCTTAAAGAATTCCACTAGAATGGCTTGAACCGTCGTTTAGAATCGGATCTGCTGGAGGTCTGTTCTTGGAATGGATAAAAGAAAATAGACGAATTAGTTGCGACAAGAAAGAGCTAGACTTGGATGTAATCCATTCCTACCTCACTCGCTCTTACTGGTGCGCTGGCGTCTCTCGAGAAATAGTAGAACGCTCCATTGATAACTCATTGTGTTTCGGTCTATTTGAAGACCACAAACAGATCGGCTTCGCGCGCATGATTAGCGATTACTCCACATTTGGATATCTTTCAGATGTATTTATATTAGAAGAGCACCAGGGAAAGGGACTGGGCAAGTGGTTAATGGCCTGCATCAAGGAACATCCTGATCTGCAAAACATGCGGCGCTTACTGCTGGCAACGCGCGATGCCCATGGACTCTATAGTCAATACGGTTACAAGCCCTTAGCCAAGCCGGAAATGTTTATGGAAATTCTAACCCCGATCAAAGCGCCAAAGAATTAGAGAACGGAAATCTTACCCTGAGGTGCTTCTTTTGCGTCATCCAGGGCGCGATAAACCCGCTGCAACAGCAAACGAGTGTCGTCCCCTTTGTGCCAAGACGTGATCCCAATGTGCAGCTCCATGCAAATCGTCGTATTGGGACTATCCATCAGTTCGGTGCTGGCCAATCTGTTTTGCAACTTGGCGCCCAACTTCTCCGCATCGGCCTTGTTTGTTTCAGGCAGCACCAGCGTAAATTCCTGTTCACCGGTCCGCCCGGCGATATCCACCCATCTTACCTGGTCCCGCAAAAAATTACTTACGGTTAACAACATTTGGTCCCGCGTAGTAGCCACATTTTCTGGCTCACAATGGTAACTTGTCACCGTCATAACCAATACCGACAAAGGATTGCTGTAACGGCGAGATCTGGACACCTGAGGTTCCAGTGCTTGAAACAAGGTGCGACGATTCATCAGCCCGGTAACGGGATCTGTGGGAATGGTGTCCTCTAGCTGACGATTGAGACTATCCAGATCCGTTTTCATGCGCTTCAGTTCGGTGATGTCACGAAAGTAGATTACTTCAACAGAGCTTAGTCCCGCAGTCCCCTCCACTGGAAAGGTCATACGCTCCGCGCTAAGCCAACGTTGTGGACGTCTAATCTGCGGGAGTAGCGTAATATGGTACATATTCGGCGTATCAGAATTCCCTTCGAATTGGTCGAAAACCATGCTATCCGGATTCCCAACAAGGCTTTGCGCCTCCACTCCAAGAAAATCACCCAGGGTTTCATTACAGAATTGGATGGTCCCTTTGTCGCTAACCACTAGCACTCCACACGGAGAATGGTCCGCAATATGGGTCATCAATTCGTGAGTGAGCGCTGCTTCTGCCATAGTCATCCTGCCAAGTCCGAGTTGGGAAACCAGTAAGCTGAATATTCAGGATTGGTGCCAGGGAATTGCTGATTTTTCATCCATTAAAGTAAGCCTAAAGTCCCCGCGATAACCACTATGCGGCGGAAAAAAGTTTCCGCAGGGCATTTTTTTATCTTATTGTATATAAAGGACTATTTTTTCATGGATGGTGGTGGCCCTCCAATTCAGCTGGAGAAGCTCAAGGAAGTCAGGGAATCATTTATCAAGGCAAACCAAAAACGCCTTAAGATGACCACGGACTTGATGCGCGCCAATCAGATCAATTTTCTTGATCTGCTGCCTCTATTATTTCATGTCAATCATCCGTCCTTGCCCGGTTTTTCCGGCCATGAGGTCCCCAGCGGAGTCAGCGCCTATATGCCCTCCGGGGCAGACGTCACTCTGGCCAGGCGGCTTTGGCGAAATTTTGAGCTGCAAAAGCAAACCAACTGGGTCTACGACATCCACTCACTCTTTCTGATGGGCAGTGCCGGCAGTATTGCCTACAACAAGAAAAGCGATTTTGATTTCTGGTTGTGCTATCGCTCCGATATGGAACCAGCGCAAATTGAATCGCTGAAGCTCAAAGTGGAAGGGATAGAACAATGGGCCGAAACCCTGGGCCTGGAGGTACACTTTTTCCTTATGGATGCGGAGAAGTTCCGTGGCGGTGAGCAAATCGAATTGTCTGCAGAGAGCTCAGGGAGTGCGCAGCACTATTTATTACTCGATGAATTTTACAGGACCAGCATATGGATAGCAGGCAGACAACCTCTCTGGTGGTTCATACCTCCCGACCGCGAGAACGAGTATTCTGAACTTAAACAATTCATTTCCTCAAACACTTTTCTCGGCGATGGAGATTTTATCGATCTAGGTGGTATCTCTAACATCCCAAGTGAAGAATATGTAGGGGCCGGTCTTTGGCAACTAAATAAAGGCATTGACTCCCCTTACAAATCCGTACTCAAGATCACTCTTATGGAATACTACGCCAGCGAATTTCCCAACACCAAATTACTGTGTACGAAATACAAAGAAAATATCTATAACGGGCAGTTGGACATGAGCGATCTGGACCCTTACCTCCTGTTACTTAGAACGCTGGAAGACTATCTGGATGGAAAAGATGAAACACTTCGACTAGAGCTGACGCGACGTAGTTTCTACGTAAAACTGGGTCTGCCACTCAGCCAAAAAGTTCGTGCCTCTAATTGGCGTCATAAAGCGATCGCTTCACTGGTTGCCGAATGGAATTGGGATGAGGAAGTCGTTCAGTTACTAGACGGACGAAAAAACTGGAGTATTTTCGAAGTCATGAACGAAAGAAAAATGCTTATCGAGCATTTAACAAAATCCTATTTATTTCTTTCTCAATTTACCCGTGATAGAGGAACGAGCCTCAGTATAGACGACAAAGATCTCAATATTCTCGGGCGAAAGCTTTACTCTATTTTTGAACGCAAGTCCAGCAAAGTAGAAATTGTTAACCGCGGTATAACAAGTCGAGTATTTGAAGAAAAAGTGACATACATACTGGCACAGGACAAAAACAAAAACGATCTTTGGTTGCTTTATCGAGGCAAAGTGAGTGCTCGTCAAATCCAGGACTTCACTCCCATTAAAGCCAGTAATTCACTTGCAGAAGTACTGGCATGGGGATATTTCAACCAGGTCACAGACGCGGGAAGCTCAAAGCTTGTCTACAGCGGTGGCGCAGACATCAAGCCACAAGATATCGATATCATGTTTAGCCAAATACAAATGATGTGGCCAGATCCAAATGCACTGCGCGCCGAGGGCGAGGCCTATACGCATCGCCCGCGAATGCTCAAAAGCCTGGTATTTATAAATCCTGGAAAGACACCTCGGGCAGCACTCAAAGGTAAAGATAAAACGGTAATTTCGGGCAAGGCCGATGTATTCCATGCCGGCCATATCAACGAGAGCCTGATTGTCCAGACAGACCATATTTATGTCACAAACTGGGCTGAAGTGTACGTCGAATCTCACTTCGGCATGCGCGGTCTATTTGAATGGATGACTGCCTATCTCAACTGGGGATTTGTCGCACAATCGTCGCAGGACAACAAGCATGAACTACAGACGCCCTCTGTCTTGTGCATGAATGGCCTGTATGGCAGCCTGATTTCGTCTCGCGTAATGAAGCTTTGCAATGAAATGTATGATGTATTTTTTGGTGGCAAAAAGCATGACTACATCAGATATATTGTTGAGGCGACCAATCACTATTTCATGTTCAGTAAAACTCCCACTGAGATTCGCTTAACAGAATTCAATGACTCGAAAGAGTTGTTTAAAGCGTTCGAAAAACCACAACTCCATTTCAATCCACTTCTATTAGATGCGCAAACACTAAAAAACAATATCTATCGAGAAATATTGGCCCGCAATACACAAGACAAAGTACAACTTTTTTACACAAAGGGTGATAAATTCGCCAGCATCTTCATCCTGGACGAGCAAGGCGCACTCTTTACACAACGCATCTACGAAGACACACTGAAACGAGTGCTGCACGAGTATTACATACTTTTCAAAAAGAACCTGAGCCGACAACGCTTTCCCGACAAAGACAGCAATGAACAAGAACGCCTATTCACAAAACACGAAGATGAACTCTATGAGTACTACCGAATAACCGCAGAAAAGAAAGTATATACAATAGTTAAACAGGATCTACTTAGCTTGAGACGCCCCCAGGGAGGCGTAGAAGTCAGCGTAATAGGACAAGTGGAAGATGGGAAAAAAGTTTTTAATTTCTATGTAGACCACAAAGAGATCTCGTCTAAAAAATACGGCAATGAAGTTTTCGACAAGGTCGCCAAAACCATCAAGAAAAAACTTGGCGATCAACCACTGCGCACTATAAATATTTTGGACCTACAAATTGACCCCCGATTACTGGGCGTTAAAAAAGAATCACAAGTCCGCACCATCCATGTCTTGCAGTATAAGCGCGTCTTGGAAGAAAAAATTAACAAGCGACTATTGGGTGGCGAGTAAACCCTCAAAATAGGTTGAGATATCCTCAATCTGCTCCAAACACAAAGAATGCTGCATAGAATACGTTTTCCAACTCACCTCGTAACCCAGTTCAGTCAATTTATCCTTAGATTGTTGCGCCAAGGAAACTGGAACAACCGGATCATAGAGCCCATGCATCATCGTAACAGGCGGTTTAGCTTGATTCAAAACCTCACTTTCTGGATCATCGACAAAATAAGTAGACAAAGCGAGAACTCCCGCCAATCTTTTTTGTGTCTGCCTCATATAGGATAGCGCAATTACTCCACCTTGAGAAAAACCCGCTAACACAATATTGCTTACTTCAATCCCTTTTTCTATTTGCTCATTGACCAACTCGTCCAATAATCGCACTGAACAACGAATTCCTTCGATATCAAAATGAGCGCCCAAATCAATCTTTATAATATCGTACCATGCCCGCATACGCATTCCACCGTTAACGGTAACGGCTTGCACCGGGGCATGGGGAAACACAAATCGAGTCTCATTTTTGCGTTTGAATTTGAGCTCTGGTACTACGGGTTCAAAATCATG
>JAOUPJ010000255.1 GCA_029879945.1 Gammaproteobacteria bacterium | reverse complement strand
TCTAGATCCAACAAACACACTAATGCCTCCATCACATAGGGAGTATGCGTTACAAAGGGTATATTTTCTTCGTAGGTACAACGTTTGTCTACCCACCGAAAGCCTAAACCCCAAGCACCACCTCCTTGTTGAATACATCGTGTTTCCGTTAGCAAATCAAGTAGTTTTAGTAGTTTATTATGGTCAACTTCACTCCCACCTGCTTCTATTAGTATATTATGAGCAACCACGATGGGATACGCTCTTTTCTTACACCCAAACAATCGTCTAGAAAGCACCGGAAAGACCCAATCAAGCACTCCTACTAGATATACCAGTATCTTTCCTGTAGTACCCCCATTCAAATATTGGCTTTTCGCAAACACGCCAAAATCGGTAGCCCATAAATCATATGGATCATGAGCTTTCCCCAACAACTTATCTTGATTCATAATCTGAGTAACTTTGCCCACATCTGCATCACAAAAATCAGCACTTTCTCAATAAGAGTATGACGATCTTTAACCTCTATTTTTGTATTTAGAGTTACATATTGCGATTTTCGAATGCGATTAGCAGTAATTAAATGCCCAACTGTGTGCATACGCTTTTCTTCAACTTTTCTTTTAACATCAACTAGGTTTAACTCAGTGAATTCACTAATCTCATCTAAAACACGCGATGGGTTTTTCACTAGGTCCTCGTAATTTAATTTAAAAACTTGAGTTGGTAATCTAGATATCGCTAATCTAACAGACGTTGTTACGTATACATAATACAGAAAAAGAGAAACTAGAGACTTTGGGCGTTGCTCCTCCTTATTCGGTTTTCGAAATGAGTTCAGTAACCCCGACGGAGAACGAAGCAAGCAAATGACTCGTATGTCACGTTGTTGAGATAGGGCCAATGCTCTTCCCGCGTATTTGGAAGAATCGATAATATATTTACCCTCTCCCTCTTCGAAAATTGCGTCTAATAGTACTTCATTTATTTCTTTGTAGTCACACTGAACTTTCTTTTTTTGAAGCCCTAGCAAGGTAAGCCAATACCCTTTGTGCCATTCAACGCCCCTTAGTATACGATTAAGCCTTTCCCAGTCACGCCTCTCACTTTCAACTCGAGCTACAATCCTGCCCCAAAAACCGCATTTTCTGAACTCCTCTCCACAAGAACATTTCTTATTCTTAATAAATCCATCCTCAATAACATGGCTAAGCTCTCCAACTCCAACAGCATCTGGAGAATTCGCCAAAAGAACTTCCAATACAGTACTACCACTTCTCCCTGAACCCATGATATAGACCACTCTACCCGTTTTCATATTCAACTGACTTCATAACTTTTTTAAAAGTAGAAAATTGAATTCCGTTAGCAGAAGCCCAGCTTAAATATTTTTCAAAGTTTCGAGAGGAGTTTTCAGAAAAATTCTTTGTATGTCCTATGGCCACTAATGATATCTTTTTATTTTTTTTAATATACTTTTCTAACCACTGCTCGCTCAACTGTTTCATTTGATCTACAGATAAAGTAGAAATATCCAACATAACCGTGCCCAGTCGCCTTAATTTTTCTAATCTATTCGCTACTTTCTTCAATTTACTACTAGGTCCGCCGTAATTTCCTTTGCAGTTTTGTGCTAGTCCCTTGCTACCTCTTGAGCGTAGTAGTGTAGCCAAGTGCGACCACTTTGAAACGGTCCCCGTCGTTATCGGGAATTCCCATATTCCGGGCTCTTCACTTACACAAACATCATCACTAAAACGCCAATATGGATCTCGTGGATATACTGAAAAATCATACCATTCGTTTGAGTCTCTAAAAACGTGACCAGGTGCAACGCTGCTGTCAACCCGTAAACCGTTTTCGATAAGAATTCTTGCCAGTTCTTTACTTGGTTGAATACACCAACCACCAGCCCTAAATGCATAGCATTCATAATCAATTGAATGCTCTTTAAAGAGTGCGTCCAGCCAATCCACTGACGCCACAATCAGATGATTTATTACTGAAGTAGATTGATCAGCTATTCGCCATTTCGACATGTCAAGCTGCCATCGATCATCAAAAAGATGATGGGCTCTATACCATTGCGGATGTATGTGCAATTGTACATCTCCACCCGACAATTGAGTTTCGACAAGCTGTTTCTTGATTTCATGAACTAAAGGTCTTTTGTATGTCTCCATGGCAATAAATTCTGGGATGTCGGCGAAGAGGGTAAGAGGCGCACTATAATGATTCATTATATCCAGAATTTTCCGCGCCGGTCCCAACACACAACTTTCTACACATCCGCTGCCGTTTCCGAAAACTTCATAGTCAACCGTCACTACCAAGCTAATTTTATTCATTACTAACTACTAGTCAAAATATCTGCTAATCGCGCAAAAAACGCTCTATGTTCTTAATATATCGCCCTGCTACCGCTTTTGCGGACAAGTGTCTAATCCCATAACTACAGTTCTCCCTTTGTGATTCTCTTATCATTTTTTTGTTAGAAAGTAGCTTTTCTAAAAACTCGACATATTCTTCAGCTCTGTTTAAAGTGACTACCTTACCGGTTTTCGTTTTTTCTACTAAATCTGGAATCCCGCCAACATTTGTTGAACAAACTACTAAGCCATAAGCCATTCCCTCGACTATACAATTAGGTAAGCCCTCTCCGTATTCAGTCGGAAAAAGTAAAACATCTGCTGACTTAAGTAATCCCTCTTTTCCCACCCCTCGCACATCTCCGACCATAAATACATTCTTAGCTTGTTTTTTTTCAATATACTCCTGCGCCAATATAAAATCCTTTCCGTCACCAGCGATATTCATCACTATGTTAGGAAATTTCTTTGTTAGTTCGACTACCACATCTATGGCAATCAGAACTCCTTTTTCTTTGACTAGCCTTCCTATATATAGTATCTCGATTGTGTCTTTTTCCTTCCAAGACAATACATCTTTCTCGTTATCGTATTTAATATCAGCCACTGTAGTTTCTTTTAATATTTTTCCTTCATATCCATAGCTTAGGAGTTTCTCCTTAAATGCTTCACCAAGCACGATCACTCCAGTCGCATTAAATAACACGTACTTAAATAGCGATTTAACCAACAACTTGTTTTTGGATTCAAATTCTTCATCCCATCCCCTAAAAAATATGACGAACTTTTTCTTAAGGAGAAGACACAGCATTGCAAAAATCGAGTCACGTAATAGCGATTTTTTTCCTAGCGAAGGATTTAATACAACACAATCATAGGGTGTCAATCTAATTTTCCGAATAAACCCCACATAGTCTCCAAACAGACGAACAACATTTTTTACCAAGCCTTTATCTCCTACTCGTCCTCCAATTTGATGATAGTCGGCGTACGGACTCAGAAAAGGGTCTAGTACTCTATAGTAGTTTGCCACTCCTCCAGGATTGTTCAAATTGGTTGTGTTGACTAGAATTTTCACTGTCTCGATATCCAAACGCAGAGCAATAGATATTTCCATAGTAAACTGTAATCACGACTCTCCAAAAGGCTGTCTACGATTTCCGCTTGATACATACCTCCTGAAAGCAACCCCCCCAACTCCCTCTCAATTCCAATTCTCCTCAAACTTTCAAATGATTTATTAAGTGGTACACCAAAGCCCTTTTTCTTCCCGCGCAAAATATTCGAAGATATTTTTCCACTCAGGTGCTTCTTTATAACTTCCTTTCTTTTAAAGTAGGGCATCAGCACACTCACGTCTACACCAGACATAAACTCTACTAGCCGGTGATCCAATAATGGACTTCTTGCTTCCAATGAAAACCGCATCGACATACGGTCGACTTTCCTAAGCATCTGATTATGCAACGTGAAGCTATTATTGTAGTAAGCCAATCTGCACAACCCTTCATCTACTCTATAGTTTTCGAATAATCCTACCAAATAGTCATAATAAGATATTGAATTTTTAGAAACGTTCGCTACGATTGAAGAAATAATTTTTTGGTTGTTACTAGATGATTTCATCACCAAACGACCAACAAAATCCAGTTTTGAAGCATCTATATTTTCCGACAATTTCGATCTAAACCCGAAATTTGGCATTAGCGTTATGCCCAACTTTGCTAGAGGAGCCAAAATTGGATATTTTTTTAAATAGCGAATTAGCTTTTCACTCTGGTAGATATTATAACCTGCGAGCAATTCATCACCACCGTCTCCAGTCAAAACCATTTTCACGTCTTTTGCCGCCAAACTTGAAACCCTATCCACCGCAAGTGCAGACGTGTCCCCAAAAGGCTCATCATATGTGTCTAGTACTTTCTCAATATCATCTCTCAAAGAATCTGGTCTATACTGTTCGCATACATGCTTTATATTACATTCTTTTGCAGCTTGCATTGCTAGCAGAGTTTCATCAAATCCCGAATCCGAAAAGCCGATCGTATAAGCCGCAATGGACTCCACGCTATTTTCCGTCATAGCCTTGCAAACAGAGATTGAGTCTAGCCCTCCACTCAGAAAGACTCCGTAATCAACGTCACATCTTGTTCTAATTTTAACGGAATCATGAAAAAGATCTGAAAATTTGTCTTGAACATATTTTGCATCTGTAATTTTTCTTCCATCGAAGGCGCTGCCGTACTCCCAATACCTATCAAGTCTTTGACTTCGCGGGCCAATTAGTAGCGAACTACCTGGTTTTAGCTGCTCTATACTTTTATACATAGTAAAAGGAGCAGGCACAAAACCAATGCTTAGATATATTTCGACAAAATCGGAATTAATACCACCTCCAGTTGACCCTACTGCTAACAGAGCCTTCTGCTCTGAGGCAAAATAGACGCCTCCACAACTCTCCATAATATAAAGAGGTTTTTCTCCAACTCTATCTCTAGACAAAATAACCTTTTTTTTCCGTTTATCATACAGCGCGAAAGCCCACACACCATTTAACCTAGCATAGAAATCTCGTCCCCAATGTATATATGCATACAGTAAAACTTCAGTATCCGAATTGGAGACAAACCGATATCCACAGGCCACAAGCTCGTCTTTAATTTCTACATAATTATATATTTCTCCGTTAAATACCAAAATATAGTTTCCATCTTCGCTATACATTGGTTGAGAACCCCCGGTCGGATCTATAATACTTAGCCTTCTATGACCAAAACTTACATATTGATCATTGTAGAATCCTTCGCTATCTGGCCCTCTGTGTATCAAAGCGTCAGT
>JAOUPJ010000254.1 GCA_029879945.1 Gammaproteobacteria bacterium | reverse complement strand
CTACGCCTGGATAAAATCAAACGCCGCTTGAGTGCTTAAGCTTCAGCGCTTTACTATATTTCCAATACACTTCACGCCCTGTAATTAATGCTATTAATAGTCCGTAAGTGCCATCAAGAAAGCCAGCGCGGAAAATATAGTCCCGTATTACGCGAGTGAAGGGGCTGAACAGGGATTTCACAAGTAATGAGGTGGAAGACTTGTTCATCAATTGTCTGGCCGCCAGATCGGTATACCGGATGCCTCTTTCGATATGCTCGGCAACGGTGTAATACGAATAGTGGAGTAAATCTCCCTTTAGCTTGTGGACGTCCACCCCTTTATCCAGAACAAGGTCCTCATGAACCTCCTGGTCGTCCCATCGCGCGTGTTCTTTGGGAAAAAGCCTTTTTTTTCGATCGGGATACCAACCGCCATGCGTGATCCATTTGCCACAATAGTTCATGCGTCTGGCCACTTCATACACGCCATTCAAGTTCGGTTTGAGCGCCGCGAGTTCTGTGATTAGTTCCGGAGAAAGTGCCTCGTCTGCATCCAAAGATAGAATATAGTCTCCCTGGGCAAGGCTATTGGCGTAGTTTTTTGTGGGAGAATAACCCGCCCAATCGCGTTGTATGAACGTGACCGGATATCGACTGCAAATGGCCTGGGTTTGATCGCTACTAAAGGAATCAAGTACGATGATCTCGTCCGCAATTTCCGTGACCGAAATGAGGCAGCGCTCTATATTTCGTTCTTCGTTTTTTGTAATGATAACGACGGATATGCGGGGCATTAAAAACTTCCGATCAAGACAGAAAGCACCATCTTAACATGTTGATTTAGATACGGGGAGACGTCTCTCTCCAATCTGACAAGCCACCGGACTTGGCCTATAATGCGAGTTTGTGTTTAAACAAGAGTTTCTCCTTTATGAGTGGTATTCATCTTCCCAATTTTAGTCAGGCCCGGGTGTTGGTGGTAGGCGACTTGATGTTGGACAGGTATTGGCACGGCGGTACGGGGCGTATCTCCCCTGAGGCCCCGGTACCGGTCGTCCATGTAGCCACGGCTGAAGAAAGACCGGGTGGGGCGGCAAACGTGGCTCTAAACGTGGCGGCGCTGGGTGCGAAGGTGGATCTCATCGGCGTGGTAGGTCAAGACGAACCCGGGGAGAAGCTGGCGGACACACTGAAGAAAAGTGGCGTGGAATGCATATTCAGCAAGATGCCGGGGATTCCCACCATCACCAAATTGCGGGTCATTAGTCGCAACCAGCAGCTGATCCGTTTGGACTTCGAAGAAAGCTTGCTGGAGGTGGATGCCAGTGAGTTGGTGAAGCTTTATGAGTCCCGATTGAAACAGGCCCACGTGGTGATATTGTCAGACTACGGCAAGGGGACCCTAAGCCAAGTGGAAAAACTGATTGCCTTGGCAGCTAAACAAGGCGTGCCTGTGTTGGTTGATCCCAAAGGCAAAGAGTTTGGGAAATATCGCGGTGCCACGTTGATAACGCCCAATTTGGGAGAATTCGATGCGGTAGCTGGCGAGACGAAAAATGATAATTCGCAAATAGAAATCCGTGCCCGTTCTTTGATAAAAGAACTTTCACTATCCGCTATGCTGGTCACTCGCGGCGAACACGGTATGACCCTGGTCACCGAAAAGAACAAGGCCCTGCATCTGCCGACGCACGCGCGTGAAGTCTATGATGTGACAGGTGCCGGTGATACGGTGATTTCCGTGCTGGCGACTAGCTTGGGCTGTGGTGCCACGATGGAAGATGCCACGCGCCTCGCCAATTTGGCTGCTGGAATCGTGGTGGGTAAATTGGGTACCGCCACCGTAACAGACACCGAACTACGTCTGGCGCTGAAACAGGATCAGGAACATGATCTGGGTGTAATGACCAAAGATAGTCTGCTTGCGGCCGTGAGCGATGCCAAGGCGCGCGGCGAAAAGATTGTTATGACCAATGGGTGTTTCGACATACTTCATGCCGGTCACGTAAGTTATCTGGAGCATGCCCGCCAGTTGGGTGATCGATTGGTGGTCGCGGTCAATGACGACGAGTCCGTAAAACGACTCAAGGGTAATCTGCGCCCCATCGTTCCGCTGGATCAGCGCATGGCGGTACTGGCCGGGCTCGCTAGCGTGGACTGGGTCGTGCCCTTTTCAGACGATACCCCTGAAAAACTGATTTGTGATGTATTACCTCATCGCCTGGTGAAAGGGGGAGACTATAAACCTCAGGATATTGCAGGTTATGAGTGTGTCACCGGAAACGGTGGGCGAGTGGACGTGATCCCGTTTGTAGATGGCTGTTCGACAAGTTCTATCATTGAACGGATTAGGGAGCTGGAGTCTACGATGGATTAAATTCACCATCATAGTGAATTTTCACTGGTTTCATCGTGGTACTTGAACCTAATAAAGCCGTTTGTGACAGCCTTAGCATTATTAAAAATGTGGGAATCGCCACCTTGCTGAGCCAGAATATTAAAAAAAACATAATATTAACTTGCCACACAGGTATGTTTGCACTGATATGTAAGACAATGTTAATGAGCTAACTAAAAATGACGATAAGCTTGTGAAAGTCTCCATATTTTGGACTAGTTGTGCAGCATACTATCGAGATATAAGCCAGTACGGTCAATTCAGTGGAAAAACCCCGAAAATTGAATAGTAATAATGAAGATGTTCTTGCCTCTCATAGTCGTTTTCGTGCGTTAGTTGAAAATATACCAGGCGTCGTTTATCAGTGCGCGCTAGACGAACACTGGACGATGGAATATATCAGCTCGGGTATAGAAGTGATGACCGGATTCGCAGTGTCGGATTTTATTGGTAATCGTGTGAGAAGCTACGCAGAGATCATTCACCCAGAAGACGTTAAAATGGTAGATGAAGTGGTGGTTGACGCGGTCTCTAAAAAACAGCCCTACACGATTGAGTATCGTATTCTAGATTCGAGTGGAGATGTGTTGTGGGTGTATGAAAAAGGAAGTGCCACCTTTAATGATAACGGTGAGGCTGTATGGCTGAATGGCGCTCTATTCGATATAACAGACAAAAAGCGAGTAGAGTTGCTCGAATCGGGTAGCGCAAAATTTCTAAAACTTTTGACTCAGGGGGTATCGATCGAGGACTCCCTCGAATTTCTCGCGATTCAGATTGAAAGAATTCTTCTTGATGTGTCCTGTTCGTTTTTCTTGATTGATGAGCAAGGGTTTTATTTGAATCAAGCGGCTGCGCCGAGTTTGTCTCAAGACTTTCATAAGCTGTTTCACGCCATTGAAGTGATAGACGGAGATTCTCCTGTTGGCACTGTCGCTTACACAAAAAAAGCAAACGTTGTCGACACACTGGCCGGAATTCCCTATTGGAACAATCATGCAGAGCTCCTCGATAAATTGGCGTTGAAAGCCTGTTGGTGTTATCCCATTGTCTCAGATTCTGACGAATTGCAAGGCGTGCTCGCTTGCTTTATAAAAAAGGAGCGTATGCCCAAAGAATTTGAGGTGGACATTATGAGCAGGGCGATAAACTTAGCTAGCCTTGCAATTGAAAAAATTAGGCATGAACAAGAGTTGATATTAGCGAAAGAAACGGCGGAAAAAGCCAATTTGGCCAAATCTCAGTTTGTTTCCCGCATGAGTCATGAGCTGAGGACGCCCCTCAATGCGGTCATCGGTTTGTCTGAGCTGCTTCAATACGAAAGTACGCTGGATAAAAGTGTGCTTGTAAGCGCCTCACAAATTCATGAGGCAGGTTTGCACTTGTTGAATCTCGTTAACGATGTGCTGGATTTGTCGCAAATAGATGCGGGTAAATTATCCCTCAAACTTGAATCCGTGCGATTGAATGACTTGATCAACAACAGCCGACTTCTAATTCTGCCCTACGCGCATAAAACCGGTGTTGTAGTAAATCTAGTCTATGATGTGGATAAGAGTTTGTCTGTCTTGGCCGATGAGTTACGCCTAAAGCAGGTCATGTTAAATTTGCTGAGTAATGCAGTAAAATATAATCGTGTTAATGGAAAAGTAAAAGTGAGTATCGCAGAAACCGATAGCGAAACTATTCGAATATCGGTTAGTGATGAAGGGAAGGGAATAAAGGAAGAATCTATGTCTAAACTCTTTTCACCCTTTGAGAGGCTGGGCGTGGAGAAAAAATACGTGGACGGTATGGGTATAGGTTTGGCAATTACCAAGCAGTTAGTGGAGTTGATGAATGGAACCATAGGCGTTACGAGTGACCCTTCAAACGGAACGACCTTTTGGGTCGAATTCGCAAAACCCCCTTCCTCATGTTAATGAAATAAAATTGGTAAGCTATGTGTAAAGTGCACTATATTTGGTTAGCAGTAGTGGCAGTTTTGGCTTGGTACTCGATATAGTCTGTTATATTCAGATCGAAATAATTACAGATTATTCGTTCTTTCGATAAGTGCTGCCCCAGATTCGTCCTAACATTGATGTGAAACACGTCGCCATTCTTTTATCACTGCCTCGGTAATATACAGTGGCTTGAAATCGTAGGAAGAAAGTGCCCCTACAGAGAGTTCCTTGATTTCTGCCAACTCGTCTCCTATTTTCAATGTGCCAGCTGCTTCTACTTCAAAAGCGAGTATGAGTTGATTTTTTTCTTTGAATAGGTGGTGGCCAAGGTAGTGTGTGACCTGTCCTTGTAATCCCAGTTCTTCTTCCACTTCTCGTTTAACGGCGGATTCGGGGTCTTCACCCGCTTCCAGGTATCCGGTTATGAGCGAAAAGATGCCCGTGGGCCATTTTTGATTGCGGGCGACAATATAGCGCCCACCCAATTTCACTAAAGCGGCGACGACAGGGGTAGGATTATTCCAGTAAATTTTTGCGCAAGCGTCATTAGTGCATTGGAAGCGCGAGGCACCATCGATATTTTTTTTACTCACTTTGCTTCCGCATTGTTGGCAATAGTTCATGAGTACTCGATTTGGTCGTGGTAATGAGTTTGGGAAAATATTACTCGCTATGCTTAGGTAATACCAGAGTGATCACTACTTGGTTTACTTATTTAGACCGAAAGCACTGAGGGTTTTTTCCCAAATTTTTCTCTCACCCGTGATAGTCAATCCACCTTTTTCTTCAAGTTCCTGGGCGCTGCCGCCGCGGAAGACCAGATCTCCGTAGGTTTTGAGGCTGAGGGTGGCTTTTGTGCTTTGAAAGCTGGATTGCCCATA
>JAOUPJ010000253.1 GCA_029879945.1 Gammaproteobacteria bacterium | reverse complement strand
CCATAAGGTTACGATGCATACGTCCTGCTCTTTTAACCACTTGGCCGCATCACCAACAGCTGGGGGCGACCGATGCCGCTGTTGGTGATGCGGCCAAGTGGTTAAAAGAGCAGGACGTATGCATCGTAACCTTATGGAATGGCGCGCCCATCAGTGTGACACCACCCAACTTCGTCGTTTTGCGAATCACCGAAACAGATCCTGGGGTACGTGGCGACACGGCCAGCGGCGGTGGCAAGCCAGCAACTCTGGAGACCGGCGCGGTAGTTCGTGTTCCCCTGTTTATCGAGACCGGTGAGTTGATCAAAGTGGATACCCGATCGGGGGACTACGTGAATCGAGTCAAGGACGAATAAATCTTTGAATCTAGACGTAGCTTGGAGACCGACTGCTAGTCTGGAAACGCTACAAAGCCGTGCGTCTCTCCTGAGGCAGATTCGCGAATTTTTTCATCAGCGAGGAGTCCTGGAGGTAGAGACGCCCGCGCTCTCTCTCTCAGCCAATACAGATCCCCACATTGAGTCCGTGGAAGCGGCGCTAAATCTTGGGTGTCGCAATAAAGAGACGGTTTATCTGCACACCTCCCCGGAGTTTGCCATGAAGCGCCTATTGGCCGCAGGAAGTGGTGATATCTACCAGCTTTGCAAGGTCTATCGGGACGAGGAACGTGGAAAAAACCACCAGCCTGAATTCACTATGCTGGAATGGTATCGTGTGGGCATGAGTTACCTAGAGCTCATGTCAGAAGTGGAAAGACTGGTAAGTACTTGCTTCTCGGGATTAAAACAGTCGGAAATCTTGACAGTTTCTGATGCCTTCCAAAATTATTGTGAATTGGACATTTTTACCGCGAAATCACGTGACCTGAAAAGGGTTTATGAGCAAAAAACGGACACCGAAATCCGTGGCTTAGACCCGGATGATTGGGATGCCCACTTCGGACTGCTGTTGGATCAGGTGATCGAGCCTGAGTTGGCCCAATTTCCTTTGGCCTTTTTACATCAATTTCCTCCCTCCCAGGCCTCGTTGGCGATGGTTGAGCAGCGGAATGGGCATGCTGTTGCGCTGCGTTTTGAGTGTTTTATCAATGGGATGGAGATTGCGAACGGATTTCAGGAATTGACAGACGCCAAAGAGCAGGGCCATCGCTTTGAGAGGGACAATCAAAGACGCAGGCGCAGTGGTCGCAAAGCCCTGCCCATTGATCAAAAGCTCCTTGGTGCCCTGCAAGCCGGGCTGCCTTCGTGCTCTGGTGTGGCCCTGGGTGTGGATCGCCTGTTGATGCAGATATTAGGTAAGGATGAGATTTCAAAAGTCTTGAGTTTTTCCCTCTGAAGAGCGCTCCATTTGTCGCTAATGGGAGACAGTTGTTAGACTGGATCTGTGAATAATATGTAAATTGTCGAAGCTTTTAACACCTTTTGAATCGAGGTTGTGTCTAATATCCCTATTAAATTTATTTTAAGCTTATAAACTTTTGATTTTATTAGCGGGTTCTGAGTATTGGCTCAGATATTGCCATTAGTATCATTGGATGGTGCGGTAGTGTTTCAGGGATGAAATACGGTTTCTTGGTTCCTTGGCAACAAGGATTCCGGGATACGCATATGGATGGGCGTATAACAATGCAGCTTACTCAAGTCTGAGCTGCGCGTTTCCATAAGGGGGTCAACATGGGGGCCGTAACCCAAGTAGAGCAGCGTTGGAGTCAACGTAAGATCGTGTCCATCGAGGTGGACGTCGTTGATAACGGTGTGAAAATCGCACGTTCTAAAACTCGTGATGTGGGCTTGGGCGGAGTATTCTTGGAATTAGACGAGATTGCTCACGCACCTGAACAGGGTCAGGCGTTGGAATTGGAGTTCCTTATTACCCGAAGCGAAGATGAAACCATTCGTCACCGGTTAAGTGCCAAAGTGGTACGAGTTGAAATGGATGGCATCGGTCTGGTGTTTACAGAGTTTGACACCAGCACGTTTAGGGCATTGCAGGAAATCATGCGTTTTACACCAACATCCAATGTTGTGTAGGCATTAAGGCCAGGGGAACTGTTGGCGGGCAGTTCTCTTTAGCTTTTATCTGCCAAATATTGTCCCATTATCACAGGGCTGTTTGCTGATAGCTCTGGCGACCATTTAATCCGATCTTTTTCAAATAAGAGTATGACAGTGGAGCCCATATTAAAGCGGCCCAGTTCATCTCCTTTTTTCAGGCTAATCTTCTCGTTTTTATAGTCCCAGCTTCTAACTTGAGAACCCGCAGGCGGGGTAACCTCACCAGCCCAAACTGTTTCGATGCTGGCAACGAAGATGGCACCCACCATCACCAGGGCCATGCTACCCACAGGCGTATCAAAAAGCGTTACCACGCGCTCGTTTCTGGCAAAGAGTCCATTCACCGTTCGCGTCGTACGCGGATTCACACTAAAAAGCCGCCCAGGTACATGGACCATTTTTTCCAACTCTCCGTCCACGGGAATATGGATGCGGTGGTAGTCTTTAGGCGAAAGATAAATCGTGGCGAATGTGCCGTGCTCAAAGCGTTTACAGATCTCTTCATCGCAGGCCAGTAGCTGTTGCACGGTGAATGAACGGCCCTTGGCTTGAAAAATGTCCCCGTCTTCAATTTTTCCCAACTGACTGATGGCCCCGTCTACCGGGCAGGCCAGTTTGTTTTTGTCAGTAATAACGGGGCGAGCCTCAGGCTTGAGGGTGCGGGTGAAAAATTCATTAAAGCTGTCGTAGTCTTTGGTGGACTCGCGCACAGCCAGGCTCATGTCTACACCATAACTTTTAACGATCTGATCGATGAACAACTGTTTCCACCACTTCACTTTGCTGCGTGTGAGCTTGTGCATAATGCGTGAGAGAGGGTGGTGCGGCAAAAAGTACTGCGGTAGGGTTATAATTTTATCTGTGAGACTTGCTTTGTCTGTCATCCTTGGCTCGATACGACTGGTAAAAAGTGAGCGCGGATTATCTCACTATTTTTTTTAAATGACACCCCATTTGGCAAAATGAAAAATTTTGCTGCGATTTTTCAAATTAAGGGATACGTCTTCATGGATTTATTACACAGCATCGGTGAATTGGGAAGGAGATTGTTGGCTAGGCGGCAGTCTCTTGCCACTGCAGAATCCTGTACCGGGGGGTGGATTGCCAAGGCGTGCACCGATGTACCCGGAAGCTCGTCCTGGTTTGATCGCGGCTTCGTTACCTATAGCAATGAAGCGAAGCAAGAGATGTTGGGAGTGCGAGAGCAAACCCTTAATGAGTTCGGTGCCGTATCCAGCGAAACGGTGAGCGAAATGGCCCTGGGCACTATCGAGCGCAGCAAGGCCGATATGGCGGTGTCGGTAAGTGGTATTGCGGGTCCAGGCGGGGGGAGCGTTTCCAAACCTGTGGGCACGGTGTTTATGGCGATTGCACAGCGTGATGGATCTCTAAAGGTTTTTGAATGCCATTTTGAGGGAGACAGGGACAGTGTTCGCTTGCAAACCGTGGAAAAGGCCATTACCGAGTTATTGCTGTGTCTGAAGGACTAGTCCCCAAAAAGACTCGACGTTTGTTCTTTGCCCTCTGGCCCAGTGAGCAGGAGCGCCAGGACTTGACCAGCGTACAGGCAAACATGAGCACAAAAGTCGAGGGCCGTGCGGTGCGCGCAGATACCATGCATCTCACGCTCTACTTTCTGGGCTCAGTTGAAACAGATCGAGTCAATGCACTTTTAGCCTTGGCTGATGGGCTCCGATGCGCACCGTTTAGTATAGAATTTGATCGTTACATTTATTGGCGTAAACCACAGATCGTATCCGTTCAGAACTCGAAACCAGTCCCCCAACTGATGGACCTGTATCAACAACTGGAAACGGGGCTGATCACATCAGGTTTTATCACAAAAACGGCGAAATTTTCACCTCATGTTACCCTGTTTCGAAAGGTGAAAAATTTTTTAGATGGGGATCTTATGCCTGTGCTGCACTGGCAGGTTCAGCGTTTTTGTCTGGTTGAATCAAACACTTTGCCCACGGGTGCCGTGTATACCGTGTTATCTGAGTGGCCTTTGTTGGCCCAGGCTGCTATGGACTAATAGCGCTGTTTATGTTTTTCTATACGGCGTCTGGCCTATTTCATAATAAAGGAAAAAAAAGACGCCCTCAGGGCATCGATGGGCCGGAGTCATTATTTAATTAGCTCAATATAAAAGGACGAGTACTATGGATGAAAATAAAAATAGAGCTTTAAAGGCCGCGTTAGGACAAATCGAGAAACAGTTTGGTAAAGGTTCTGTGATGCGTATGGGTGATTCCACCGTATCGCGGGATATCGGCGCGATTTCTACAGGCTCACTGGGGCTGGATATCGCTTTAGGATTAGGCGGCTTACCTCAAGGTCGCGTGGTGGAGATCTATGGGCCAGAGTCGTCGGGTAAAACCACGCTGACCTTGTCTACCATTGCCCAGGCACAAAAAATGGGAGGCACTGCCGCGTTTATTGACGCCGAGCATGCGCTGGACCCCATCTATGCCCAAAAACTGGGTGTGAATATTGATGATTTGCTGGTCTCTCAGCCGGACACAGGCGAGCAGGCGCTGGAGATCGCCGATATGCTCGTCCGGTCTGGCGCCGTCGACATAGTCGTTATCGACTCCGTAGCCGCACTCACCCCCAAGGCCGAAATCGAAGGTGAAATGGGAGACAGTCACGTGGGTTTGCAAGCTCGGCTCATGTCACAGGCCTTGCGCAAACTGACAGGTAATATCAAGCGTTCCAATACGCTGGTCATCTTTATTAACCAGATCCGTATGAAGATCGGTGTGATGTTCGGTTCGCCGGAAACCACCACAGGCGGAAACGCCCTAAAATTCTACTCTTCGGTGCGCCTGGACATCCGACGTACGGGTGCCATCAAGAAGGGTGAAGAGGTGATCGGTTCTGAAACACGGGTGAAAGTGGTCAAGAACAAGGTGGCCCCGCCCTTCAAGCAGGCCGAGTTCGACATCCTCTACGGGGAAGGCATTTCTCTGCACGGAGAAATCATCGACCTGGGCGTGAAAGAGGGAATTGTCGACAAGGCAGGTGCCTGGTACAGCTATAACGGTGACCGCATTGGGCAAGGTAAGGACAATGTGCGTAACTATCTGAAAGAACACCCTGAAATGTCTGATGAGATAGAGGGGCGTATTCGAGCCGCTTTGCTCCCCGGCTTTGTCCCCGAGACCAAG
>JAOUPJ010000252.1 GCA_029879945.1 Gammaproteobacteria bacterium | reverse complement strand
TGTCTGACAAGCGTATCTTATTGAATTACTTAAGCTCCGAAAAAATGTCTGACAAGACTTTCTTAGCTAGTTCGGCCTCTCTAGAATCAGCCCCGATAACGTCCGTTAGCCAGGTATGCAGATTCCCGGTTTTCTGAATGCTCTTTTGGTTCTTGCACCATTCTGGAAACTCTTCTATCGCTTTTGTGTAAAGTTGTTCAAGTTGTCTCCAACTAGGCGTGTTTCGGAGAACTGGGTATTGCTCATTGGTCTTTGACTTCTCTTTGAGCGCCTTCGACAATTCGTACACTTTATTGAGGAATTTTTGGTGCTTTTCATCTAATTCTTCATAGCGGGACTTCCAGTCTATTTGCCCTATCGCCCGTGCTTCAACTTACCTAACAAGCTCTTCGGGAAGCTCTATATCATTTTCCTTTGCCCAATTGGTGTAAAGCAAGGGATAGGTGGGATTGAATAGCTTTTGCCAATTGCTCGCCCTACTCGCTAAATCATATAGGCGGAAAAAAGATTTTACAAAATCTGGACGACAAATTGTTTGGTAAACATTCATGCTCTTCCAGTTGACTTTTTCTGGGTCTTTCCCCAGCGAAAGGGCAACAGCTTCTTCAATGGTCCAGTACGTGGCTTTGCTCCAGTGTTCGAAGTCTGCTTGTGCTTCGGGCTTGTTGAAGAAATACCGTTGATCTACGACTTCTTTAATAAGCTTTTTCGTTTCTACATCGTTTTTCGCCTGCTTATAAAGTGCGTGCACTTCTTCGTTAGGCATGTTTTCTAGCTGTGACTTGTATTTTTCCGCTTCCTCGGTAACCTTTTCCAGCTTAGCCGCTGGTGAATTGGAGACATGCCTAACTTTGTAAAGCGGAAATTTTATGTTGACTAAATATTCGATTTCGATAGGGTCTTGTACTTTGGCGGGGTTTGGGTGCACTTTTTTCTCCTTAAGCTGCGCTATTAATCAAAAACGGTAATATTCACGCTGGCCCCCTCTTTCCAAGTGATGAACTATTGGAATATATGGGAACTTAATGTACATTGCAGTACAAAAGCAGTATTTATGGCGATTGGGAGGGGCTATGAATCATTCAAAATCGACCACGCTTACCTTGCGTATCAATCCGGCCTTTAAAGAAGGCCTTAAAGCCGCTGCTGAGAAGGAGCACCGTAGTATCACCAATATGGTGGAGGTGTTGATTCGGGATTATTGTCAGCAAAACAATATTGCGCTCAGCTCTAATAACAATCAATCCAAATAGGCCGAGCGGCATTTAGGGACTACAGGGAAGGCGCATGACAAAAGAAAGCCAAATTGAGCAGGGATTAATCGAAAAGCTCAAGGATCTCAAATATAGTTATCGCGATGACATCCGCGACAAGGCCGCACTTGAGCAGAATTTCCGTGAGAAATTCCAGCATCTCAACAAGGTCAATCTGACCGACGCCGAATTTGCCCGCCTGCGCGATGAAATCATCAACTCCGATGTCTTCACCGCCGCCAAAACCCTGCGCGAGCGCAACACCTTCCAGCGCGAAGACGGCACCCCGCTGCAATACACCCTGGTCAATATCAAGGACTGGTGCAAAAACGAATTTGAAGTCATCAACCAACTGCGCATCAACACCGACAACAGCTTCCAGCGCTACGACGTCATCCTGCTCATCAACGGCGTGCCCGTGGTGCAGATCGAACTCAAGTCGCTGGACGTCAGCCCGCGCCGCGCCATGCAGCAAATCGTCGACTACAAAAACGACCCCGGTAACGGCTACACCAACACGCTGCTGTGTTTCATGCAGCTATTCATCGTCAGCAATCAGACCAACACCTACTACTTCACCAACAACCACAACCAGCACTTCGCCTTCAATGCCGACGAGCGCTTCCTGCCGGTGTATCAACTCGCCGGGGAAGACAACAAAAAGATCACCCATCTGGAAACCTTCAGCGAGCGCTTTCTTGCCAAGTGCACCCTGGCCGAAATGATCAGCCGCTACATGGTGCTGGTCGCCAGCGAGCAAAAGCTGCTGATGATGCGCCCCTATCAAATCTATGCGGTCAAGGCCATCGTCGATTGCATTCACCAGAACCGGGGCAATGGCTACATCTGGCACACCACCGGCAGCGGCAAAACACTCACCTCATTCAAGGCGTCCACACTGCTCAAGGACAACCCAGACATCGAAAAATGCCTGTTCATCGTCGACCGCAAAGACCTTGACCGCCAGACCCGCGAGGAATTCAACAAGTTTCAGGAAGGCTGCGTCGAGGAAAACACCAATACCGAAACGCTTGTAAGGCGGATGCTGTCGGAAGACTACGCCGACAAGGTCATCGTCGCCACCATCCAGAAGCTCGGCCTGGCGCTGGACGAAAACAGCAAACGCAACCAGCAAAAACAGAAACAAGGCCAACAAACCTACAAGCAACGCCTTGAACCCCTGCGCGATAAACGCGTCGTCTTCATCTTCGACGAATGCCACCGCTCGCAATTCGGCGAGAACCACAAGGCCATCAAGGAATTCTTCCCCAAGGCCCAGCTATTCGGCTTCACCGGCACGCCGATCTTTGAAGACAACGCCACCTATAAACAAATCGAAGGCGATATAAAGACCCTCAAGACCACGGAAGACATTTTCCAGAAGCGACTGCACGCCTACACTATTACCCACGCCATCGAAGACCGCAACGTGCTGCGCTTCCACATCGATTACTTTGGCAAGGACAACAAAAACAAGAAACCCAAAAAAGGCGAAGTACCGCCACCCGCCGCCGTGATCAAGGAAATTCTCGACAAACATAATGCCGCCACCAACGCGCGCCGTTTTAATGCCGTCCTCGCCACGGCCTCCATCAACAACGCCATCGAATACTACGAGCTATTTAAAGAGCTACAAGCGCAAAAGCTGGCTGAAGACGACAGTTACCAAGCGCTCAACATTGCCTGCGTCTTCTCGCCACCCGCCAATGGCGACAAAGATGTCAAGCAACTACAGGAAGACCTGCCGCAGGAAAAGGCCGACAACGAACAGGAACCGGAACAGAAAAAGGCCGCACTGCAAGCCATCATCGCCGATTACAACAAACAATACGGCACCAACCACAGCGTCAACGAATTCGACCTCTACTACCAGGACGTGCAACAGCGTATCAAAGACCAGAAATACACCAACCAGGACTACCCACACAAAAACAAGATCGACCTCGTCATCGTGGTGGACATGCTGCTCACCGGTTTCGACTCCAAATACCTCAACACCCTGTACGTGGATAAAAACCTCAAATACCACGGCCTGATCCAGGCCTTCTCGCGTACCAACCGCATCCTCAATGACACCAAGCCCTATGGCAATATCCTCGATTTTCGTTATCAGGAAGATGCGGTCGACGAGGCCATTGCCCTGTTCTCCGGTGAGGACACCGGCCGCACGCCCAAGGAAATCTGGTTGGTCGATCCCGCCCCGGTGGTCATTGAAAAATACCAACAGGCCGTCGCTGCACTCGGTGATTACATGTCGTCGAACAATATGGTGCGCGAACCAGAAGAGGCCTACAACCTGAAGGGCGATAACGCCCGCATCGAATTTATTAACCGATTTAAGGAAGTGCAGCGGCTAAAGACCCAGCTCGATCAATACACCGACTTAACCACGCAGCAAAAGGCCAAAATCGAAGAACTGCTGCCCGAAGACAAATTGCGCTCATTCCGAAGCGCCTATTTAGAAACCGCCCAACGCCTGAAGGCCGAGCAAGAAAAAGGCGGCGACACCATCAGCCAGCAAGTACAACAACTCGATTTTGAATTTGTACTGTTCGCCTCGGCCATCATCGATTACGACTACATCATGGGCCTCATTGCCAAATACACCCAGGGCAAACCCACCAAGCAGAAGATGACCCGCGAACAACTCATCAACCTGCTCTCATCCAGCGCCAACCTCATGGACGAACGTGACGACATCGTTGCCTACATCAACAGCCTCAAGGCCGGTGAAAGCCTCAGTGAAAAAGACATCCGCGCCGGTTACGACGCCTTCAAGGCCAAACAGAGCGCGCAACAATTGGCAGACACCGCCGTCAAACACGGCCTGGAAACCCAGGCCCTGCAAACCTTTGTCGACGGTATTATGAACCGAATGATCTTCGACGGCGAACAACTGAGTGATCTATTGGCGCCGTTGGAACTGGGTTGGAAAGAGCGTACCCAAAAAGAACTTGCGCTAATGGAAGACTTGGTGCCGCTGTTAAAGAAGCTCGCCCAGGGGCGTGAGATATCGGGATTGGCGGCGTATGAGTAAAGACGTGAAAAAATCATTATTGCCTAAGCTGCGGTTTCCGGAGTTCAAGGAGGCGGGAGCATGGAAACAATTACCTATTGGCAAGAAAGTAGATTTACTTTCTGGCTACCCATTTAAAAGCTCTGAGATATCTGAGGATGCGAGTGGTATTCCTTTAATGAGAGGAATAAATATTACAGAAGGTATTATACGTCACAGCAAAGATATGGATCGGTACTATCTGGGAAGCACTGACCAGCTTGAAAAATATTTTGTGCAGACCAATGACTTGGTTATTGGTATGGACGGTTCCAAGGTAGGGAAAAACTCTGCATTAATTACTGACGATGACGCTGGCTCATTGCTGATACAGCGAGTTGCTAGATTAAGAACAAGCTGTAAAGCAACTATTTCATTCATATTCCAGCATATTCACTCAACTAAATTTCATTCGTATGTTGATCGAATCAACACCAGTGGTGGAATTCCTCATATTAGTGCCAAGCAAATAAATGAATTCGAAATATGCTTTCCTCCAGTTGAAAAAGAACAACAAAAAATCGCCGATTGCCTCTCTTCCGTCGACGAGCTGATCACCGCGCAGGCCCAAAAAGTCGACGCCCTCAAAGCCCATAAAAAAGGCCTGATGCAGCAACTCTTCCCCGCCGAAGGCGAAACCATCCCCAAACTCCGCTTCCCTGAGTTTCAGGATGCGGGGGAGTGGACAGAAGGAGTGCTAGGAGATGTTGGTAAGGTTTCGATGTGCAAAAGGATTATGAAACATGAAACTAGTGAATCTGGCGATATTCCGTTTTATAAAATTGGCACATTTGGAAAGACACCTGACGCCTATATTTCTAAGGAGCTTTATGATTTGTATAGAGGGAAATTTTCATTCCCCAAAAGAGGTGATATTTTAATATCAGCATCAGGGACTATTGGAAGGACAGTTGTTTACGAC
>JAOUPJ010000251.1 GCA_029879945.1 Gammaproteobacteria bacterium | reverse complement strand
TCGGGTCTTTTTGAGATTGAACGACTGAACGGAAGCCTCTTCATATCCCATGAGCGCTGATTGTCTTACATAACGTACTTCGTGTTCGTCGCAGATAAAGGGAAATTGAATATTGTTGTCGGAGAAAATCAGTTTTTCTCGGCCATTTTCAAATTCGAAAAAATAGAAAATACCCGCTTGTTCAGCAAGACGGGAAATGAAATTCAGGTCACTCTCTTTGTATTGCACGACATATTCTTTAATCTCGTATTCTCTTGTTAAGCGAAACTCAAAATCGGTGGAATCCAGAGCGATTGCCGCATGTTCTTCCTCGTGTTTCTCGGATGATCCCAGTAACTCGGCTTCAATAATCTCGGGCACACTCAAGTTCTGATAAATCTGATTTTGCACACTCAGGCCCATTTGCCATAGGCGTGGAACCAGTACCGCCTGGTAATGATAGAGACCATCTACCCCTTCTTCGCCCTGATTAAACTCCGCCAGGATGCCATAAAATTCTCGTGCATTTCCCTTTGTTTCGAGGGAGAAGGTGGCGAGCTCGTTGATGATCAGTTCTGCATCTATATCAGGATCATGAGACAAAAGATCAATTTCAACCCGAAAAGGCTGGGATATTTCTTCTGTCGCCGTGAAGTGGGAGACAAAAAAGGTGCTGGGGTCCAAGGCCGCAGAATGAAACGCAAATCGGGCGTGGTGAGAATCTTTTAAATATCGGCTGTTTGTTTTGTCCGTAGTTGTTTGAGTGCTCATAGCTGCCCCTTGGCTTATAGTTTTGGCGATGTATAAGTTTCCGCCCGGTTTATGCTCCAGTTTCGTTGAAATGACCTAGTGAATTCTTATGGATATAAGATTGGGTTACTGACTATTTTCTCCCTGTGTTTAAATGCAGTGTCAAATCCTTGTTATGCGCATATTATATAACGAGTAATTTTCACGTAATTTTCAGATTTTCACTAAAATAGAGTGATAGAAGAAAAAAATTTGCAGTATGTTCGTATAGAATTAGGAAATTACATTAAATGAGTCATGTAAAAATATAATAATGTGAACAAAATTGGGGGTGTGCGCACTCCCGCGAGGACGCGGGGTGCTAGTTAATTGCCTGCTTAATGGGGTTTGCGATGAGCAAGTCCAGTTATTTGCTTAAGAGTCGGCCGAATACCTCATCCATCGTGAGGTGCTCCGTTTCCATGCTGCGTCGATTCACATATTCGAACGTGTTTTGCGCGAGTCCCTTATCGCTGACCGTAATGCGATGTGGGATACCGATCAGTTCCATATCCGCAAACATAACACCGGGCCTTTCTTTTCGATCATCCAGTAAAACCTCTATACCCCGCTCACGCAAGTCGTTGTAGAGTTGTTCAGCGGCCTCTTTTACGGTCTCGGATTTTTGCATGTTGATTGGAACAATGGCGACTCGAAACGGGGCCATGGACTCGGGCCAGATAATACCTTTCTCGTCGTAGTTTTGTTCGATGGCGGACGCGACGATACGAGACACGCCGATACCATAGCAGCCCATGGTCATCACCACCGACTTACCGTTCTCGTCCAGCACCTGTGCGTTGAGTTTTTCGCTATAGGTCTTGCCCAACTGGAAGATATGACCCACTTCGATACCGCGGCGCAGACATATGGTGCCCTTGCCATCCGGGCTGGGATCGCCTTCCTGTACATTTCGGATATCCACTGCGGTGGGTTCGGGTAGATCACGTCCCCAGTTCACACCGGCCAGGTGTTGTCCGTCCTTATTGGCGCCACAAACAAAGTCACTCATCAATAGCGCAGCATGATCTACGTATACCTTCACTTTCAGACCCAACGGGCCGATTGAGCCCGGTTTGCATTTCGCAGCCAGCAGGACTTGCTCTTCGGTAGCGAATTCCAGAGGAGCAGCAACGCCGTCCAGTTTTTCGGCCTTAATCTCGTTGAGTTCGTGGTCGCCGCGCAAACACAAGGCCACTAGTCCTTCTTCCCCTTGGACTAGCAATGTTTTGAGACATTTTTCCGCAGGCACGTCCAGAAATTGACTCACTTCCTCAATGCTGTGTTTATCGGGCGTGTCTATCTTGCCCAATTCCTGAGTGGGCGCTGCCCTCGTCCCTTCGGGCGCGACTGCCTCAGCCAGCTCCACATTCGCGGCATAATCTGAATCGGTGGAGAAGGCGATAAGATCCTCTCCCGAATTGGCCAGTACATGAAATTCATGAGAGGCATTGCCGCCGATGGAGCCGGTATCCGCTTCGACAGGGCGAAAATCCAGTCCCAGTGCCGAGAAGATACGACAGTAGCAGTCATGCATCACGTCGTACGTTTCCTGCAGCGAGGCCTGATTGGTATGAAAGGAATAGGCGTCTTTCATGATGAATTCCCGCGCCCGCATCACGCCAAAACGGGGGCGGACTTCGTCGCGGAATTTGGTCTGGATCTGGTAAAAATTGGCGGGGAGTTGTTTGTAGCTTTGCAATTCACGCCGAATCAGGTCTGTGATGACTTCTTCGTGCGTAGGGCCGTAGCAGAATTCCCGCTGATGGCGGTCCTTCAGGCGCAAAAGCTCTGGCCCGTATTTCTCCCAGCGACCGGATTCCTGCCACAGCTCCGCTGGCTGGACCGAGGGCATGAGTACCTCCTGGGCACCCGATGCATCCATTTCACGGCGCACAATATGCTCCACTTTGCGCAGCACTTTCAGACCCATGGGCAGCCAGGTGTAGAGACCGGACGCCAGCTTGCGTATCATCCCCGCTCGCAGCATCAGTTGATGACTGATGACTTCGGCGTCGGCGGGCGTCTCTTTCAGTGTGGCGATCAGAATTTGGCTGCTGCGCATGGTGGTCTATCCTCTCTCTAAGGCGCTAGAGTATACCCAAAGCGGCGGAAAAAGGCATGATCGAGAGTGGCTCCAGAGCCATGTGTTACACTAATTCAAGGACAGAACACGAAAGGTGAGTCGATATGACGTGTGTGGTTTATCCCGGTACTTTTGATCCCATCACGAATGGCCATACAGACCTGGTACAACGCGGCGCCAAACTCTTTGATCGGGTCATCGTTGCAGTGGCGGCAAGTCCGAGCAAAACCCCTCGCTTCGATCTGGAAACACGAGTCTCGCTCGTGACCGAGGTACTCAAGGATCTGAAGAATGTCACTGTGATGGGCTTTGACGGTCTGCTGATGGATTTTGTCCAGTCCCACCAGGCCCAGGTGGTATTGCGTGGGTTGCGCGCCATGTCCGACTTTGAGTTTGAGTTTCAATTGGCAGGTATGAACCGGCACCTGGCTCCGGATATCGAAACGATATTCATGACCCCATCCGAAAAATATGCGTTCATCTCGTCCAGTCTGGTGCGGGAGGTTGCCGCCCTGGGCGGGGACGTGTCACGCTTTGTCCATCCCAAAGTAATGGCTGAACTGACTGGCATAATCAAGTAAAATATAGGCTTGCCTGAAGTATATCTATTTGTTTTTATTATAGTTTGGAGTTTGTATGGCGCTTTTGATTACCGACGAATGTATTAATTGTGATGTCTGTGAGCCGGAGTGCCCGAATAGTGCAATTTTCCAGGGGGACGAGATCTACGAAATCAATCCGGATTTGTGCACCGAATGCGTGGGTCACTACGATGTGCCGCAATGTGTAGAGGTCTGCCCGGTGGACTGCATCCCCAAGGATCCTGACCGTGTAGAGACCAAGGAGCAACTCCTGGAGAAATATCAGCGCATCCAGAAGGCCAATAGCTAGCCTTCCTCCCCTTTACTGACCATGCAGATTTTTCCTTGTGCATAGATTGAAAAAATTGTTACGTCCTTCAATCGGGGCATCAGAACTTTTTTCGAATTATTTAAATAAACGCACTAAAGAATCTGAGTCGGTGCGCGTTATGCTTATTAAGATTACGCAGATTTAGTTGAACCAGCGCATAGGCGCTGATTCAAAGCCGAATTAAAAACAAAATAATCGCAAAAATGCTATGCCCCCCTCTTGGAGAGGGGTTTCTTTTTTTTTAGCCTATCAGTTCCTTTTTCAAGGTCTCAGGCTTTTTGTCCACGTCTGCAGGATTGACACGCTCCAGAAGTTTTTTCTTTTCACTACCCTTGACCAATATTTTCAGAAGTGAAAAGCTGATTTTATTTAGCATGAAAAAGCTGATGAAGATGGCGGTACCTGTGATGGCCTCCACTATCACGAAAGCAAAGGGGGCTTTGTCGATCAGCATGGCAAAGGTGAAGAAATAAAGAATGAGGATCACACCACCTATCGCACCCACGGTGATTTTGATATTGCGTTGTTTGTTGAGTAGCTCATTCAAGGTCTCGAATTCTTGTTCAGTCATTTTTTCACAAAACTCCCAGCTTATTGACGTATGCCCGTGCCGCGATTTAGCAGGACCAGGGCCCAGAAATAAAGAATTATCAGGAATAGGGCGGAAATTCCGAATGCGTTTGTCAGGCTGATATCGGTGATGCCAAGCATACCATATCGAAAGGCGTTGACCATATAGAGTATGGGGTTGACCAGGGAAGCCGTTTGCCAGAATTCGCCTAATAATTCAATGCTGTAGAAGACTCCCCCCAGATAAGTCAGCGGGGTCAAGACGAAAGTCGGGATAATTGAAATATCATCAAAGCTATTGGCGTAGACCGCATTGATTAAACCGCAAAGGGAAAATACAAAACTCGTCAGTAAGAGGATCGCTCCGAGCACTAACCAGCTATGTATACTTAGATGAGTAAAAATTGCAGATACCAGCGTTACAGATATTCCCACCGCCATGCCGCGAGCCACTCCACCGCTGACAAAACCCAGTAGGATAATGTAATTAGGCATGGGCGACACCAGCATTTCTTCAATATGCCGCTGATATTTGGCGCTGAAAAAGGAAGACACTACATTGGCGTAGCTATTGGTAATGACCGCCATCAGGATCAGACCGGGGACGATAAAATCGATATAGCGGAAACCGTCCATCTTGCCGATGCGTTCACCGATCAGATTGCCGAAAATGACAAAATACAACAGCGTGGTAATCGCCGGAGGAAGGATTGTCTGTACCCAGATGCGCGAGAAGCGTCGAACTTCCTTGATGACGATGGTTTTATAGGCGGCCCATTGTTGTTCAATCTTCATTTTACATTTTCTCTTCCGCCGAATCGTTTTTAACGAGTGACATGAACAACTCTTCCAGTCGATTAACCTTATTCCTCAAACTATTGACCCGAATATTTCGTTTTGAAAGTTTTTCAAATAGCTGATTTAGTCCCTGATCCTTGTGTATTCCCACTTCT
>JAOUPJ010000250.1 GCA_029879945.1 Gammaproteobacteria bacterium | reverse complement strand
GAGTAGCTTAGCTACTCCCTTTTTTCTTTTCCAGCCATTGCGGAAAACTGAATCGGGGTAGTGAGATCTTGTTTTCGTGCTTCAACTCCCGATATAACGCGTAGCAAGCACTACTGACGAGCATCATCACCACTATCCCTGCAGGTACCACCGGAACAATGTAGCGCCAAATATCCAGGGTGTGTGTAGCCGCGATACCACTGATCTGTGAGAACCACAATAGGCTCACAACCAGTGCTGGAACGGCTTCCCACTGTTTGCGCCAGTGCCTTAACGAAAATAGTACAATCGACAAGATCAACGTTAGACCCATCAGCAGCGATAAGAGACGATAGACATAAACACTCACACTAGAATGTGCTAGTAGCGGTGAGGAAATTGACTCAATTTCAGTTTGAATGGTTTGAGGTGCATTATGGGCGTCAAACGTCTTAGCCAATTCCTGCGCAAGTTCTGTAAGTGAAGGGAGACGAGATCCCGATTGATGGGGTGGAAATGACATACTCAAACCGTAGACGAACTGTTTAATAATTTTTCTAATATAGGAAAATGGTTGCTCTCTTATTCCAGCCCAAAAAGCATCGCTATACCATCGGACTAGGCCCGTCACGCCCTGGGGGTGTGAATCAATGGCCATTTGGTCTAATACCTTGTCGAATTGACACGGGTCTGCGTAAAACCCCAGTGTTTTGTATTCGCCCTCATCACTGTGAAAATTTCGGTTCATGCGTTCCAGAATGTTTTTGGCATTTTTTCCGAAAGCATTTTGAGCCAGTGTCTTTATCGCTTGGGATTGGAGAATGATATCTTGATGAAGACAAAACATGGTTTTGGAGGCAAATAATTTTGAGGTTGTGTCGGGTGAATGGGTTCGCAACTGATAATTAGCAAAATTAAAGGCAATTGAGATAGTCAAGGCAACGCTAATAACAAGCCTTGATTTGATAGAAAAACGAAACATGAACAGCATTGCCACAAAAAATACAACGCTAAATGGGGCAAGCCCCTGCGCTTTGGTCACGCTTGCAGCGGTCGCGGCCGCTAGAGCGAATAGCAAAAAAAGAGTTTTAGTGAAGCGGCTTTTCTCTGTGATGGCTAGAGCCAAAAAACAAACCACAAGGCAATTCAATGAAATGTAGATGGACTCTGTGATGAGTATATTCTGGTAAAGTTGAATTCCAGGGTAGGAAGCCAATACGCCCACGGGTAAGAGCAGCAGTAGCGAATTTGTTTTAAATATTCGCATGCTTGTAAACATAAATACAGCAATTGTGAAGCACCAGAAGAGATGTTGTACTAATACAACGCTTTCCAGTTCCCAGTTCATGCGTAAAAAAGAAAGTAAAAAATATACGTATCCGAGATTGACTCCCTGATGCAACTCGATAGAACCTGCACTGAGCGATTTCAATGCGGAGTTGATGTAGGCAGGCGTGTCGCCCCAGTAGAGCGGGATGTGGCTCATGGTGCCGCTGAACACTACAACTAATAGTGCGCCAACTATCAACAGTAAGCTTTTGTATTGTGAAAAGGTTCTCATGAATCACTCACTTTCTTTTTTGTTATATGTGGAAAGCGCCTGCTTCGCATGCTGCTGGGAACCGAGGCAATATCATAGGCTAAAAAACCAATTAAAAATTGAACCCCGATGATGATAGGTAGGGCTGAGAGCATAACCGTTCCTGCTGAGGCAAGCACGTCAGTCTGAATAGAACGATACCACTGCCAACTTCCAAAAGCGATGCCAAAAAACAGTAAAAAAAGACCCAGTATTAACTGGATAGAAGCGAGGGAAAGGTCACGCAAAAAATAGTTGTAGCATATACGTTTTATGAAATTTCGAAAATGTTTGCTTCCAAAATCGAACAAGACTCGGGAAATTCGCAAATTGCTTACCTCGTCTCCATATTTCGCCTTCATGGGAATATCTATCACTTTCGCCTTTAGGATGTTCAGGCGAAACAACATATCTGATTCGAAAAAAAATCGTTTACTGATTTTTGTTTCGGGAAGATATCTGACCATATCGGCACTGATGGCCGTGTATCCGTTTGTGGGGTCAAAAATATTCCAATAACCCGAGGACATCTTGCTAATGAACGACAAGATTGCGTTGCCTAGTATTCGGGTAGTCGGCATGGTTTTTACATCATCAGGATCAAAAAAACGATTTCCTTTCGTGTAGTCTGCTTCGTTATTCAGAATGGGAGCGACAAAATCGAAAATAAGTGATGGGTCCATTTGTCCATCACCATCCACTTTCACAATAACCGACGCGCCATCTCCCATCGCGGCCTGGTAGCCAGTCATCACTGCTGCACCCACGCCCCGATTTTTTTCGTGCCTCAATATTCGGACGCGCGGATCGTGACATTCCTGTTTAACCAAGTCTGCAGTCCGTTCTGGGCAGGCGTCGTCAACAATATAGATAAGCTGCACTTCAGGACCAATACGCTTTATTACACCAAGAATATGTTTAGAGACTTTATAACAAGGAATCACAACCGCAATCACCGTGTAGAGATCGGTTGTGATCGGTGAGAATTTACTGATTTGATTCATCAGTAGCTCATCCCTAAGGCTTGTTTACAAAGGCGTGATAGATATAAAACAGGTTAAGGTCGACAGAAGGAATAGGGGTAGGCCACCACTTTTCTGCACGATTGGGCAGATAGTGCCGTAGTAGGGCAATCAGATTGGTGCAGGAATTGACATGTTCTCTGGCCATCACATAGTCGTAGGCAATACCCCTGGATAACGCATCACGGCGTGGTCCGAAGTGTCTGGCAAAGCGCCAGGCCATACCCGGATCGGTAGGCAGTAGCAGTGTAATTACGCCGCCATTTTTCACTACACGTATCCATTCTTTAATCGCTAGATGGGGTTTGTAAATATGTTCTAACACGTGTGCCGCAATGAGTCTGTCGAAGGTGTTGTCTTTGTACTTAAGCTTTTCACCAGAGTGGATTTCAAACGAGACTTTATTCCCATAGGTATTTCCCGCTTTCTTTTCTGCAAGCGCTAAAGCGGATGGGTTGGCATCTGTCATCGTGTAGCGCTCAAACTGGTGTTTCACGAACTGAATGTGTTCACCCGTTCCAGCGCCCACTTCGATCACATGATTGAACTTGTCTTGTGCTGAAAACTGTTTTTCTGAAAACCTATGGCCAGCTCGCATAACAAAAGAACGGGTGTTGTCACCGTAGTTACATTCTTCATAGACCTGGCTGAATTTGGCCAGATGGTCCAACCACTCCGGGTCTTCCGCATTCAATTTGTGATTTGTTGTCGTCTTTGCCATGGAAACTTGTTCACTTAAGCACGAGTCTGGATAATGACGGTTACACGTCATTGCTCTTCAATAAGGGATCTATGCTAGAAATGAGCCACCAAACATTGAAATCAGCTTCGGGGAGAATTATTAACTAACTGAAGTTAAAAGAAAATTTGTGATTTTGCCGCGATGGTTTTGGCTTGGCGTGCTTCTTCAGCGGGAAGGTCACCTCCCCCTGCTCCAGGCAGGGGGAGGTTAGCAGTTTTATATGCTCAGTCGAGTCCAGCCATCGTCGGCATGGAAAAAGGAGCCATGGCGCTTTTCCAGATCATGGAGCTTGTCCACAAAGGTATTTACGCCCTGGTTGTAGACATAGTTCATGGGGCCACCGCGGAAGGGTGCGAAACCGGTTCCGAAGATGACGCCAGCGTCTAGCAGTTCCTCGTCTCCCACTACGCCTTCACGTAGACAGGCCACGGCCTCATTGATCATACGACCGATCAAACGGTCTGTGATTTCTGGGGATACTGACCCCGCCTCTTCTTTGCTCTTGTCTCGCTTGCCCTTGGTGTAGTGGTAAAAGCCTTGTCCGGATTTCACACCCAGATTGCCTTTTTCCACCATCTTCTTCAGAGACTCGGGCACATCCAGACCCAATTCTTTTGACAAGATTGTGGCCACCGATAAACAGATGTCCAAGCCCACCGTATCGGCCAGGAATAGCGGTCCCATGGGCATGCCAAAATCGGTGGCACACTTATCAATTTGCAGCGCTGGTTTGCCTTCCTCTTTCAGGCGCACCGCTTCCATCATGTAAGGCATGAGGATGCGATTGACCAGAAATCCGGGGGAGCTTTTCACCGGCAGTGGCAATTTGGAAATCTGCGCGGCAAAGGCAGAGACGCGTTGCGCCGCTTGCTCGTTGGTATTCTTGCCCTTTACGATTTCAATCAGAGGCATTTGTGCCACCGGATTGAAAAAGTGCAGGCCGACCAATTCGTCGGGCTTTTTAAGGCCTTCAGACAATACCTCTAAGGGAATGCTGGAGGTATTGGTGGTGAGTAGGGCACCGGGCTTCATCTTGGCTTCCAGCTCTTTATATAGGCCCTTCTTGGCGTCGATGTTTTCGACGATGGCTTCAATGATGATGTCTGCCTTGGGTACGCCCAAGCCTTTCACATCAGGCACCAGTCGATCCATGGTGAGTGTTACCAAGCGATTGTCTCGCAACTTGTGAGAGTAGAGTTTATGCGCCCGTTGCAAGGCCTTGGCAATAATTTCAGGGCTGCGGTCTTGCAGCGTAACATCCAACCCTTTAAGCGCACACCAGGCGGCGATATCGCCACCCATTACGCCAGCGCCGACCACGTGTACGTGTTTGGCCTTGGGTATGGACTTGTCACCTTTGGCTTCATTCTTCAAACGCTCGCGCAGGAAAAAGACCTTCACCAGATTGCGAGAGGTATCACCCGTCACCAAACGAGCGACAGACTTGGCCTCTTCCACCATCATGGTCTTGGGCTTATCCATGTACTTAAGCCACAGATCAATCATGGCGTAAGGGGCAGGGTAATGATCTTTCTTGGCCTTCTTCGCCACTTGCTTGCGCATGGCCTTGGCCAGGAATGGACGAACCAGGCTGTGATTACTCAGCGCCTGCAGGCGAGATGCTCTGCGTGGTTTGGGTCTTTCCACCACGATTTGATGCGCCGCTTCCTTGAATTGACGCGTTGGTACGGCGTAGTCAATCATGCCCAGTTTTTTGGCCTTTTTGGCGTTGACAGGTTTTCCTGTCAACATCAGATCCATTGCTGCGGGTGCACCGATAAGAGGGGGCAGACGTACCGTGCCACCAAAACCAGGATGGATTCCCAGTTGTACTTCCGGCAGACTCAGGGTGGTCTTGGGCCCATCATCGGCGATGCGATAACGACAGGCCAGTGCCAGCTCCATCCCACCGCCCATGCAGAAACCATGGATCAAGGCCACGGTAGGGCAGTTAAGGGCCTCGATCTTGTCCAATACG
>JAOUPJ010000249.1 GCA_029879945.1 Gammaproteobacteria bacterium | reverse complement strand
TGTCTTCTTTGATACTGGCGTCTGATAGCAAGACACAGCCTGGCCCGACATGAGAGCGTGCGCCCACACTTACACCGTATTCAATGACCACATTGGGGCCAATGACCGCTGTTTCATGAATACTTGCGGTGGGGTCCACCACGGCAGAGGGATGAATTCCGGGCTCTGAGGGCTTCTGTTTTAGAAAATTTCTGGCGACTAGCGCGAAGGTCAATTCAGGCTTATCGCTAATCAGGGCATTCCCCGACCAGGCATCCTGATTTTTTGAAGACAGGATCACCACGGAGGCGCTGCAATCTTGCAACAGGTTTTTATATTTTGGATTGGCGAGGAAGGTAATATCGCCTTCTTTGGCGTCTTCAATGGACGCCACACCAGTAATAACGCAAGCACCGTCACCCTGATAGGGCACTGCTAATTGTTCCGAAACACTGGCAAGGCTAATAGACATAGGGATCTATTTACTCTTCTTCATAAAAGCGAGTAGTTTATCGGTAACATCCAGCGATTCAGTGGCATACACCACACCCTCAGCGAGCATCAGGTCAAGCTTTTCCTTCTTGGCAAATTCCTGCATTGCGCCCACGACCTTCATTTCCAGTTTTTGCAAGATTTCCCTGTTTTTCAGTGCAAAATCTTCTCGCAGATCCGCTTCCTCCCGCTGTAAATCTCTTTCCAGCGTCAACACCTCGCGCTCCAGTTTACTGCGCTCAGACTGGCTCAGTGTCATGGAATCTCGCATGGCCTTGTCTTTCTTATCCTGGAGCGTCTTAATTTTTTGCTTAAGTTCCTTTTCTCGGGGCTCAAATTCTGCCCGCAGTTTCTCCGAAGCGTTGACCGCATCAGGTGCCTGCTGCATGATCTTGGCGATATTGATCACCCCGATTTTCAGTTCTCCTTTACCTGCGGCATGGGCTGAAAAAGGCAGGGATAAACATAGTAGTGTGAGAAAGATAAACCTACGCTTAATAAATAATGTCATCTCAGTTTCTCTGTAATTTTCTATCGTTAATTGACCAATTAAAATGGCGCGCCGATTGAGAACTGGAAGCGTTGAGTCTGGTCGTCTGGGAGTGTACGCAGCGGCCAGGCCCATGAGAAACGCAAGGCACCTACTGGCGTGATCCAAATGAAGGAGGCCCCATAGGTCGCCCGTATCTTCTTCCAGTCTGATGGTTCACCGGCTCCATACACATTACCACCATCGACAAATAGGCTAATTCTTACAGAACGACTATCTGGTGCCAAGGGTGAAGGAAACAGAAACTCGGTGGTTCCAATCACCTTCCGGTTTCCACCAATGGCCCTCTGGCCCGCATCCTTTGGACCAAGACTGTTGTCTCTAAAACCACGAACACTCAGGCCACCACCGGCGAAGTAGTTTTCGTAGAACGGTAAGACATCTGTCTCGCCATAGCCACGCCCGTAAGACGCCTCACCCTTGAGATGCAGGGTCAACTTGTCCGTGATACTAATATACCATTGATGAAGATAGCTTGTCTTGAAATAGGTCAAATTACTATAGGGCAGTGCCGCTTCGGTGGAGATGGTGATATTGGTTCCATGATCGGCAAAAACAACACGATTTCGGCTGTCATAGTTCCAACTGGCATCCAGTTTGTAGGTGCCAAATTCGTCCCCAAATTGTTGCTTGAAGCCAAGGAACTGGGGAGGTGCTGTATCCTCTATCGTGAGCGAGGTGTTTTCATAGGCGAAGCCCAATCGTGCCGTGCGAAATTCACTCAGTGGGAATCCATAGGTCACGCCGGCTCCATATACGTCGGCGTTGTATTCTGATATACGGGTAATACTGGAACCTGTGGACGTTTCGCGTGAGAACAGCCGAAAGCCACGACTCACGCCATTAATGGTGTAATAAGGGTCTGTAAACGCAAAACTATAGACTGTACTGACTTCATTGGTGTTGATTTCAGCGCTGACGCGGTTTCCTGTACCCAGAAAATTATTTTGATTAACACTCCCCGCCAAGATCAAACCGGAACCTTGGCCATAACCCAGTGAAGCGGTAATACTTCCGGATGGCCTCTCTTTTACTGTGTAAATGACATCCACCTGATCGGTTTTGCCGGGGACAGAGGGCGTTTCAATATTTACGTCTTCGAAGAAACCCGTCCTTTGCAGTCGTATCTTGGAGCGATTGAGTTTGGTGTTGGAAATCCAGCCCCCTTCCATCTGGCGCATTTCCCGTCTCATCACTTCGTCATGGGTTTTGGTATTGCCCACAAATTTGACCTGGCGCACATAGACCCGTTTTCCAGGGTCTACGAAAAAGGTGAGCTTTACACTCTTGTTTTCCTCGTTCACATCGGGAATCGCATTCACATTGGCAAAGGCATATCCTTCCTCACCCAGTCGCTCACCAATACGGTTGCTGCTTTCGGTGATGGCCTTTCTGGAAAAGGTGTCCTTTTCAGTGATGCTGATTAACTTCTGAAGTTCTTCTTCTTTTACGATCAAGTCTCCCGCGAGTGAAACGGTCTCAACCGAATACTTCCCACCCTCTGTAACATTGGCGGTGATGTACACATCACGCTTATCCGGAGTAATGCTGACTTGTGTAGAGTTAATAGTAAAGTTGATATAGCCCCTATCCAGATAGTACGAACGCATATTTTCCAAATCGGCCGATAAGCGTTGCTTATTGTATTGGCTATCTCCAGCCAAAAAGTTGTACTCACTGAAGAGTTCAGAAGAAAAGGTCTTTTGCAATTCCTTATCGCTGAAGGCCTCGTTACCAATAATGTTGATTTTACGAATCCTGGCAACTGCCCCTTCGTCGATAATCAGTTTTATCGAGACTCGATTACGAGATTGGTCGGAAATTTTTGTTTCGATCCTAACGCCATATTTCCCCAAGGCGAAATATTGTCTTTGCAGTTCCTGGCGCACTTTTTCTAACAGGGAACGATTGAAGACACGGCCTTCAGCCAATCCTACTTTTTTGAGTCCTTCGGTAAGATCCTCATCCTGAATTTCTTCATTCCCTTCAATTTCGATCTTCGAAATGGAGGGACGCTCTTCAAACATCAAGATTAAAGTATTCTTGTCACTCTCAAGACGGATATCACTGAAAAAACCCGTTTCAAACAGATCGTGGATAACCTGGGAGGCCTTTTCAGAATTCAGGGTGTCACCCTGTTTGACATTGAGGTAATTAAAAACGGTAGACGAAGAAATACGCTTGAGCCCCTCAAGCTGAATCTCTTCAATTTTAAAAGGCGTAAAAGCCCAGCCGTGAGAAGCCCACAGCAGAGCAATTATCCCTACCATCCCTGTGAAAAACCGCATGCGTGAGAAACTTGTTAGCCTATCAGCCTATTAATGTCATTAAAAATGGCAACAAACATCAACCCGCCCAATAATAGAATGCCTATTTTTTGACCAGCGAGTTGTGCCTCTTCCGAGAGAGGACTGCCCTTGAAAAATTCGATGACATAGTACATCAAATGCCCCCCGTCGAGTACCGGTACCGGCAATAAATTCAATACTCCCAGGCTTACACTGACTATTGCCATGAAAGCAAGGAAGGGGACCAAACCAATTTGCGCCGATTGGCCCGCATAGCTGGCTATGCTGATAGGGCCACTGATATTGTCCCAAGAGGCCTGACCAATCACCATCTTCCAAAGCATCCTCAAGGTCAGCACCGACATATTCCATGTCTTCTGAACGGAGGCGACAAATCCGGAGAATACACCGAAACTCTCAGTCGCCTGATATTTTTCGAAGATTCCTTCCGGGATTACAGGCGTAGCGCCGATTCTTCCTATTACCGCGCCATCAATTTCAACACGCTTTGGTGCCACCGAAAGCGTTAATTGGGTACTACCCCGCTCCAGTTTGACCTCTATCAGTTTTTCCGGCCGCTGACGCACATAGGCCGCCCACTGACTCCAATCCGTGACTGGGGTCCCATCTACACTCAAGACTCGATCCCCTGCTTTCATCCCGGCAAGTTTACCTGCCCCATCCTCCACCAGCGTATCAATCACTGCAGGGATACGGGGTCTTTCCGGGGTATAGCCTATATGTTGTAGGAGATTTTCACTGACTTGATCCGCGCTCACTCCGGTAAGATCAAGCTGTAAGGAAAGGGGTTCACTGGCACCACGCCTTACCTCTATTTGTGCGACTTCGTTGTTGAGCACAGACTCTATGATTTTAATGCGCATGGACTCCATGGTAGGAGTACCCTCACCCCGTACGGAAACGACTTCGTCCCCGGCAACCACACCGGCGCGGTCAAATATGGAGTCGGGCACCACATCACCCACCAGGGGTTTTAGGCCAGGCACGCCGATCAAAAACATGATCCAATAGGCTGCGATTGCAAACAAAAAATTGGCGACAGGTCCCGCAGCGACGATAGCAATGCGCGTCTTCAGGGATTGCCGGTTAAAGGCACGATGCAACTCATGCGGGGCGACAGGTTCCTCGCGCTCGTCCAGCATCTTTACGTAGCCACCCAGGGGAATTGCGGCAACGACGTATTCGGTCTGATCTTCACCCTTAACCTTTTTCCAAAGGGGACGGCCAAAGCCGATAGAATATCGAAGTACTTTCACTCCCATTTTACGGGCCACCCAAAAGTGACCGTATTCATGAATGGCGATTAGCACGCCCAAGGCGAGAATAAAAAAGACGACTGAGTAAAGAAAGCTATCCATTTAGTGTAGGACCCTGGCCTCGCGGGTCAGTTCCAAAGCAATGTTTCTCGCTTTTTGATCCACCTCAAATACCGCTTCGATAGTGGGAACCGCTACGATGGGTAGGCGATTCAGGGTTTCTTCAATGATGTTAGATATTTCCATAAATCCTATTTCGTGGTTCAAAAAGCCAGCAACTGCCACTTCGTTTGCCGCATTGAGTATGGCTGATGCGCTATCTCCCCGATTTAAGGCCTGGTAGGCCAATTTCAGACAGGGAAAGCGCTCCATATCCGCCTCTTGAAAATCGAGACGCGCCACGGAAAACAGATCCAAATGCTCAACACCAGACGCAATACGCTCAGGCCAGGCTAGCGCATGGGCGATTGGTGTGCGCATATCTGGGTTTCCTAGCTGTGCAAGCACCGAACCATCCACATATTGAACCAGCGAATGAATCACGCTCTGTGGATGAATGACCACCTGTATTTGTGCTGCAGACGCGCCAAACAACCAGTGGGCCTCTATCACTTCCAGGCCCTTGTTCATCATGGTCGCCGAATCCACAGAGATTTTCTTGCCCATGCTCCAATTGGGGTGGGCGACCGCCTGCTCCGGTGTCACGCTATGCAGAGCATCCACCGG
>JAOUPJ010000248.1 GCA_029879945.1 Gammaproteobacteria bacterium | reverse complement strand
ATGGTGTCAGGTCTTGACGTATGACATTTGAATCAAGGATGGTTCTTTAATCCAGCAAGACAATTTTCCTTTGCTCAATTTTACAATATTTCTGAGTCCCTTTGGAAGGGCAAGCCATTTACACTTTTCTTGGTTAAAAAGCTCAGCCTTTCTAAATATCCCTTCTAATTCCTGCCAATATATCTGGATACTATGTGTGTTGACGTTTACATATTATGTTATTGACATCAACGTTGGTTCGTTTATCATTCTAATTAGAATGATACAATCCAATAGTTCAAGCATCACCCAAAATAAGAAGCGATGTCGATTGACCAATGATCCTGAGGAAAAGGTTAGAATATTGCTCGAACTTGGACAAGGATTAATTCATTCAAATAAGAACCAGGCAAAAAAATATGCAACAAAAGCGTTTAATTTAGCAAAGGAAAGGAACAACCAGAAAACAATTGTCCATGCTTCTAATCTTTTGACTAAGATTCTTCGACTCACCGGTAAGATTGACCAAGCCTTAAAGTATTCACTGGTCGGCTTGGAATTTTCCCGGCGAATGAAGGATAAGCGTGCCGAAGCCAACAGCCTTAATAGTCTGGGAGCAATCTACTGGCATAAAGGAGAGTTTGATAAGGCAATTGAAATTTTTAAGCAGTCGCTTTCGCTTTGTGATAAGATAAAAGATGAACATGCGCAAGCACGGGCCTATACCAACCTTGGCCTATTATACTGGGAAAAGGGTAACATCAATATGGCAATGGAGTTTCAGAAAAGAGGATTAGAAATCCAAGAACGGCTAAGGGATAGTTTCGGCATTGGCATTTCGCAAATCAACCTCGGTTTGATCTACGGAGATATGGGAGATTGGGATAAGGCGATTGAGTGCTATTACCGAGCATTGGTCGAGATGGAGAAACTAGGCAATAAGACTGATAGCGCACTTTGTTATAGCAATCTCGCTGAAATCTATCTTAGACGAGGTAAATTGGAAAAAGCAAAGGAACTTTTCGAACAAGCAATCAAGAATGCTGATTTAGAACCTGCGCCCTGGGTAAGGGCAGAAGCATTGGGTAACTTAGGTGAAGCCTATTTCCGAAGTGGTGATTCGCTTAGAGCAATAGATTGCTATAATCAGGATATAAGACTTTGCCACAGGACGGATGATAAAGAAGAACTGGCTGAAACTTATCGCCGAATCGGTGAATTACTTCTTCACTCAGGAGAGGTAGAACAAGCGAGTAAGACTTTGCACCAGGGATTAGAACTTGTAAGATTGACCGGAGCAAAAAGGGAAGAGGGTAATATTTTAAGAGTGATGGGAAGTGTCTATTCTAAACTTAATAACCCTGCCGAAGCCAAGGTGTCGTTTCAAAAAGGATTGCGGATATTAATCGATTTTGGCAATAGCTATGAATTAGGGAAAATCTATCTTGACTATGGAAAAGTGCTAAACGACTACGGCGAACGTGAGATTGCTCTCACTTATTGGTACGAGGCAAAAGAGATATTTCGGCGATTAGGTGCGGCTTATGAATTAGAAATAATTGAATCTTGTCTTTCCAAAATTGGGATTCAAAAAGATCAAGCTTCATCGTTTATGAAGAATCTAACTAACATAATAAATTGGTCATTTTCTCTTGCCGAATTCGGGCAACAAGTTCTTAAGTTCCTGAAGGACTCATTGGCTTTTGAAAACGGTGTTCTTATCATCAATCCAAATATAACAACAACCATTGGAAATTTTAGTTCAGAAGAAATCGAAAAGATAAGCCGAAAACGGGAACTCCAGATTACTCCCTTTGACATTACCTGTCCATTATGTATTGGACGGAATAGAACTGGCGTGTTATACTTGACATGGAAAGAATCCAAGCCACAACCTTTTACCCAACCTGAATTAGGAAGTAAAATAGGCGTGAGATTTGACCGAACTCTTTTCGAAACGATTGGAAATATATTGGCATTAGGCATAGAACGAATCGCTTGCCATGAAGAAACCAAGCCAATAAAAAAATCTCCTCGAATAAGTTTTTCCCCTCAAATGCTCGTTGGTGCGGAAACCAGTTTAAAGGAAATCTTTGCAACTATCCAAAAAGCAGCTCCAACCAAGGTTTGCGTCCTGATAAGGGGTGAAAGTGGCACGGGTAAAGAGCTTATCGCTCGGACGGTTCATAATCTAAGTGACCGCAGCGGCGGTCCATTTATTCCAATCAATTGTGCGGCAATTCCTGAGACACTTTTGGAGAGCGAACTTTTCGGCATCGAAAAAGGTACAGCTACCGGGGTCTCGGAGCGAAAGGGAAAATTCGAGTTGGCACATACCGGAACAGTATTTTTAGATGAGATTGGTGATATGAGTTTAGCACTTCAAGCCAAGATTTTACGACTACTTCAGGAGAAGCAATTAGAGCGAGTTGGTGGAAGAAAACCAATCAATGTTAATATCCGAATCATTGCAGCAACGAATAAAGACTTGGAAAAGGCAATTGCTGAAGGTAACTTCCGCGACGATTTGTATTACCGGTTGAATGTGGTCTCAATCCGTTTACCTGCTTTAAGAGAGAGAAAAGAGGATGTTCCAAAACTTGTCGGTCATTTCATAGGCAAGTATTGTCGAGAGTACCAACGGAAACCTTTGAGTGTTTCTGAAGAAGCAATGGCAAGATTGATTAATTATTCCTGGCCAGGTAATATTCGGGAATTGGAGAATGTGATAGAACAAGCGGTAGTCTTAGCTCGTGGTGACCAAATCACCCTAGCCGATTTACCCTCAATCTTTCATCAAACTGGGGAGAAAATTTTTGAATACCAGCAAGCAAAAATCCAAGCGAAAACAGAGTTTCAGACATTGGAGAAAGAGTTCCTCATTCAGGCTTTAAATCAATCTAACTGGAATATTTCCAAAGCTGCTATTGTATTAAACATAGCCCGTCGGCACCTGTATCGCCTTATGAAAAAATATCAGATTGCATGAAGATGATTTAACCCAGAGGAGTCTGTTGAAAAACTCTTTTACCACGAAAGTACGAAATCACGAAATTTCTAAGATGTTGAAATACTTATCCTTAATTTTTCTGCTTTTTCGTGTCCTTCGTGTTTTCGTGGTTTTTAGACAAGCTCAGAGTCCCTGAGACATTTTTCCCAATTTGTGACTCCTCGGTCACAATGAAAAAAAGCCAAATCAAGCTAAGTTTGCCACTTCTGGCAAAACCGTCCCCATTTCATTGTGACATTTAGGTCACAATGTATATTTAAGGTTTTCTAATTTTATGATTTTTCAGAAGTTACATATTTAGAGTTTTTGGCACATATTTTGCTTTATATTATAGCTATGCAAAAAAGTGGTATAAAATGTCACCGGTTAACCAAAACCAAAGAAGTAAACGTTCCTAAGAAAACGAAAGGAGGTTTAACGGTAAGACCTAAAAAGCCAAATACTTCGAGTGGTAACCCAAACGATGAGAACGAAACTATTGAACGGAACTGGACAGTGGAAGCCTTGCGGAAAAACGATTGGAATATTGCTAAGGCAGCAAAATCTCTCGGAATGACTCAATCTTGGCTTACCCGGCTTCTAAGGAGACGAGCTTTCCCGTTAACCTGGTTTTTTTAGGGCTTTTATGAAATTGTCGCTACGATAAAACGTCCATTAAGTTTTGCATAATAGTCATAGTCTTAGCAGAACAAAATTTCTGCTCAGAGTAACACTCCAAATAATCCGAGGGTTTCGGCAACCGGGGTGGAGCGCGAAATCCTCAGGTATAGATTTATCCACCCTAAAAAAGTGGTTACAGCCATAAAAGTTTAGTACTGAAGGTAAAACTATATTTATTTCTGGTTACAACTACAGAAAAGATATACCCCTTATTGATTTAGAGATTGGGAAGTAGTGCAAACTTTTCTGGGTGTACAAAAATATTATAACTTATAAGGAGGCTAAAATGTCACAAAATAGAACAATCCTAACAATCGTACTTTTAGGACTAATCAGCTTGGCTACAGCTCGAGTTGATACGGCTTGGGTGAAAACATATAATGGACCGGGAAATGGAACTGACTATGCTTATGCAATAGCAGTGGACGGCACGGGTAATGTTTATGTCACGGGTAAGAGCCGTGGTTCTAGCACAAACGATGACTATGCAACAATCAAATATGGTGCAGACGGTTCGGAGAAATGGGTGAGTAGATATAATGGACCGGGTAATGTTATTGACGAGGCTTGGGCAATAGCAGTAGATGGTGCGGGTAATGTCTATGTCACGGGTAGGAGCACTGGTTCTGGCACAGGCTATGACTATGCTACAATCAAATACAATCCAGAAGGTGATACTCTATGGGTGAAAAGATATAATGGATCAGGAAATAGTATTGACGAGGCTTGGGAAATAGCAGTGGACGGTGCGGGTAATGTTTATGTCACGGGTAGGAGCCGCGGCGCAAACGATGACTATGCAACAATCAAATACAATTCAGCCGGTGATACGGTATGGGTAAGAACATATAATGGGCCAGGAAATGGTGCTGATAAGGCTAATGCAATAGCAGTGGACGGCGCGGGTAATGTCTATGTCACGGGTCAGAGCCGCGGCACAAACGATGACTATGCAACAATCAAATACAATTCAGCCGGAGATACTCTATGGGTGAGAAGATATAATGGACCAGGTAATGGTGATGACAATGCTACTGCAATAGCAGTAGACGGCGCGGGTAATGTCTATGTCACGGGTTATAGCATTGGCACAGGCGGGGACTATGCTACAATCAAATACAATTCAGCCGGAGATACTCTATGGGTGAGAAGATATAATGGACCAGGAAATGGTGATGACTGGGCTTATGCAATAGCAGTAGACGGCGCGGGTAATGTCTATGTCACGGGTAATAGCTACGGCACAGGCTATGACTATGCAACAATCAAATATAATCCAGCCGGAGATACAGTATGGGTGAAAAGATATAATGGACCGGGGAATAGTGCTGACGAGGCTAAGGCAATAGCGGTGGATGGTGCGGGTAATGTCTATGTCACGGGTAAGAGCGCTGGTTCTGGCACAAGCAATGACTATGCAACAATCAAATACAATCCAGCCGGTGATACTCTATGGGTGAAAAGATATAATGGACCGGGTAATGGTTCTGACGTTGCTTATGCAATAGCAGTGGACGGTACGGGTAATGTCTATGTCACGGGTGGCTGCACTGGTACTGGCACAGGCTTGGACTATGCAACTATAAAATATGTTGCGCCTGTTTTAGTTTCTGATGTCGGCTGCACAAAGATTGAAGCGCCAACCGGTATCATTGACTTAGGAACCGTTATCACTCCTGCT
>JAOUPJ010000247.1 GCA_029879945.1 Gammaproteobacteria bacterium | reverse complement strand
GTGCGTATCCCGCCTATTAGGCAGTCCGGTGCAAAAATTGACCCAGGTAATGATAAGCGATTGTTTCCTAATGTCAAGTCCCGAATTATCTATGATGATCCTCACTTCCTGGTCGTTAATAAGCCCAGTGGCATGGCGGTACATGGCGGGAGTGGCTTGAGTTTCGGAATGATCGAGGCACTGCGCAGTCTTTATCCTCATACCAAGCGTTTGGAGCTGGTGCACAGACTGGACAGGGAGACCTCGGGTTGCCTGCTTATCGCGAAGAAGACCTCTATCCTACGTGATTTGCACGAACAGATCCGTGAACATCGAATGGAAAAACGCTATCTGGCCTTGTTGAAGGGGCGGCTGGAGGATAAAGAAACGGAAGTGGACGTACCGCTTTTAAAAAACGTGACTAAATCCGGTGAGCGTATGGTGGTGGTCAGTCCCGAAGGTAAGGAGGCCCGCAGTACTTTTATACGGCAGCGTGTCTTCAAGGATGTGTGTTTGGCTGAGGTGGATCTCACCACAGGTCGTACACACCAGATTCGCGTGCATGCGGCACATATCGGTCACCCGGTGATTGGAGACGAGAAATATGGAGATCCTGAAATCAATAAGCAGATGAAGGGGCAAGGATGTAAACGTCTTTTCTTGCATGCCGAGTCTTTGCGTTTTGTGCACCCGGCAACGGGAGAAGATTTTGCAATAAAGGCAAAATTGGATGAAGATCTTGTTTCAGTTGTCCGAAATCTGGAAGCTGGCTAAGAAGTAAACTTTCCGAGGTGATTTTGTACAATAATCCGTATCAGCTACTCGTCTTCGATTGGGATGGCACCCTGATGGATTCAGCTCAAGAGATTATTGACTGTTTTCAGGGGGCGGCCAAAGATCAGGGTCAAACTGTGCCTGCCGCGAAGCAAGTCAAAGAAATCATCGGCATCGGAATGCAGGAAGCAATTCGAATATTGTTTCCTGGACTGGACTCAGATCAGGCCTATGATCAGTTGATTGCAAGCTATCGTGATCACTATTTCGCTGCTGAACGAAAAAAGTCGGAGCTCTTTGAGGGCATTTTTGAAATGATCAGCGCCCTGGAATCCGACGGATTCTTGCTCGGCGTGGCGACGAGTAAAGGAAGGCGGGGACTGGATCTGGCCTTGGAACGATCCGGGCTCGATAAAGTGTTTCACTTTACTCGCTGCATCGATGAGGCTCCATCAAAGCCCCATCCGCAAATGTTACTGGATATCATTGACTATACTGGTGTAGATGCTGATAGAACACTCATGATCGGTGACACAGAGTTTGATCTGCTCATGGCGAAAAATGCCGGGACACACGGTTTGGGTGTGTGTTGTGGTGCGCATCCGGAAGAGCGACTCTGGGCAAGTGATCCGATCACCTGCTTGCAACATACCATTGAATTGAGAGATTGGCTGAAAGACAATAAATCCTAAGGGAATAAAATGAGCGACGAGAATCAGGACGATAAAGCAAAAGAAAATTTAGAAAAAGCAGGAGATCCATGGACAGAGAATCCTGTCAGTCAGGATGATAATCAGAGTATGGATTCGTCGGCCGCAAGCAGTGAAGACGCGGCTAGAAAATCGGTCGCAGATAAAAAGAAATCCTTACGAAAAAAACTCAAAGAAAAGGAAGACTGGCAATCAGATTTGCTAAACCGACTGGCCTTTGCCTCAGTCAATGAACAACGCCGTACCCGCAGATGGAATATCTTTTTTAAGTCTCTGGTATTTGTTTACCTGTTTACGATTTTGTTTCTTTTGTATCCGGAAGAGGGCAGTGAACTGGCGATTGGTCCGCACACCGGCATCATAGAAATTAGCGGGGTCATTTCAGATAGCAGTGCTGCAAGCGCCGACACAATCATATCGGGCCTGCGGTCCGCGTTCCAGGATAGTAAGTCGAAGGGAGTGATTCTGAGGATCAATAGCCCCGGTGGTAGCCCTGTGCAAGCAGGGTATGTCTACGATGAGATCATACGTCTACGCGAAAAATATCCTAATAAACCCGTCTATTCGGTGGTGACCGATATGTGTGCCTCGGCAGCATACTATATTGCAGCGTCATCCGATGCGATTTACGCAGACAAGGCCAGTATAGTGGGTTCAATCGGTGTGTTGATGGATGGCTATGGTTTTACCGAGTTGATGAAAAAGGCGGGGGTAGAAAGGCGTTTAATGACTGCGGGTGAGAACAAGGCCATGATGGATCCATTTTCTCCGTTGAAAAAGGAACACAAACAGCACATGCAGAATTTGCTGAATGATGTTCACAAACAGTTTATCGATTCGGTTAAAGAGGGCAGAGGGGAAAGGCTCGCCCGGAACTCTCAGATATTCTCTGGACTATTCTGGACGGGCGAGAAAAGTGTCGAGTTGGGCCTGGTCGATGGCTTGGGCAGTTCCAGCTACGTGGCCCGCGAGCTGATCGGTGAAGAAAAGATTGTAGATTATACACCTAGGCCGAATTATCTGGATCGCTTTGCGGATCGAATCGGGGTAGCCATGGCTAATGCGATTGAGTCATTCGTTTCACGACCAGGCATGCGCTAGGGTTCGATTGCGTGTTAGAAGACGATGATGCCATATTCATTCGTCAGCTTGTTGATTACTCTGAGATATTGCTCCCTGTTGAAGCGTGTAATCGCTATGAGCTGTTCAATGACGATGAAACTAAAAAATTTTATGCCTATGAACTGGAAGGGGCATCTCCCGCATCCTGGTTGACCCGGGCGTTTCTGGGTTCTCTAAGACCGTTTACACTTCGTGTGTTGGATCAGGATAACAATACGCTACTGGAGGTAGTGAGCCCCTTTCGGTTTTACTTTCATCGCATCGGTGTGACTAGTCCTGATACCGGGTTTTTAGGAACCGTAGAACGTCGTTTTGATTTACTCAACAAACTGTTTTTTGTATTTGATGCTAACAATAAGCTCCTATGCAAACTCAAGGGCCCTTTATGGAAGCCATGGACATTCGACATTGTTCAGAACGACAAGACCTTTGGAAGTATAAAAAAATCATGGAGCGGGTCTTTAAAGGAAGTATTCACCGATGCCGATTGCTTTGGCGTTGAGTTTCCACAGGGTGCAAATGAAACAGAAAAACGCCTTTTATTGGCCGCCGTCTTTTTGATTGATTTTGTCTATTTTGAAGAGAATCCCGGGAAGAATTACTTACCGAATATTCGTATTTAGCCAATAAATTCTTTACGGGTATCTTCTTGAGTGTCGATTCAATAGACGGAAGAAAATAGCGATTCGTTAATAAATTCAATTTACTGCTCCATTATCTTTTTCAGCCCCCCTTGGTCAAAATCAATCCCAATTTGAATTGCCACCTGCTCTTGCCATGGGGCCCACAACTATTTGAGAAAGAATTGACATATACTCACACCGAATACACATGAAATAAAAAATAATTGTAACGATTCGTAAACTGAAATAGAAAGTATATACTAATCAACAAATTATTCGATGTGAATAAGAGGGATGCACTGGGTGACAGAAGACGGACCTGTAAGTAATTTTGGCCGGAAAATAAAAGCCTTGTTAGACGAGCTTGATCATGCGGATTGGCCTCATTTTCAACTGCGTATAGCCGAGTTTTTTCAGAGCGACAAGGAAGCCATGGGCATTGTGTGGGAAAATGATGCTGCGCTACCTGAGACTTCACCCCAGCTGTTTGCGTTACTCTCTTTCCTTCGTGGATACAGCCTGCTTAACCTTACGCCAAGTGAGGCGAGAGAGCACCTACGCCTTGCCTACAGTACTTTTTCCAGGGAACAGCACAAGATAGGGCAACTATTCAGTTGGTTCATGATAATCGATTCTTTTGCGTTGGAATGGAATACGTTTGATGAACTTGATTTCTGGATTGAGGAAGCAAATTATTTTCAGAAGTATTGCGCCAGTGCAATCGGTGTGGGAAATCAAAACAAGTTTGCTGCGTGTCTGCTAATTGCCCTGATGTATAGGCAACCCGACAATTCCCAGATACATCATTGGGCCCATATTGTTAAACAGGCCTTTTATAATTGTGAAAGCATATTGGAGAAATTACTTTTAGGCCATCACTTGATTTTCTACTATTCGTGGTGGCAGTCAAACCTTGGCCAAATAGCGGCCTTACTCCAACAAATGCGTCCACAAATTGAGTCCGCTTCGCCCCCGCCTATGATTCGTATTTTGTGGTTAGTAATGGAAGCAAACTATTCCTGGATGACAGGAGATGGTCATTCCTGTTTAACAGCGACTTCAGAGGGCCTAAAGATAGGCAGGGAAACAAATGCGCATAGTTGGGACTTTATGTTACACGCGCAGCAAGTTTTTGGATTCCTCACTACAAACGACCTTGACAGTGCTGAAAAATGCTTGCAGAACATGGCGAATACTCTGAGTCAAAACAATCAGATGCATCTGAGTTTATATAATGATACCTGTGGAATTGTCGCGCTAAGAAGAAGTAAGAATCTTGTTGCTGAAGCGCACGCCCAGCTTGGGGTGTTACACGCCACAAAGGCAGGTATGCCGTTCGCGCAGTGCATGTGTCATATCACCCTGGCTCGGGCGTATCACCATGTCGGAAAAGTTACGCTGGCTAAAGAGGCTCTCGGTAGGGCTGTCAAAATCGCGGAAGCGATGCAATGTAATTTCGCCCTGTTTATGAGTTTGGATATACAATGGAATATCGAGCATGATACTGCGAGCCTGTCTTCCAGTCAGTCGATAGATTTGATCCAAATGGCGGAGCAGTATGATTTTTTCAATTCACAATGGTTAAAACCCGAAACTTTGTCGGAGTTGTGCCATCAGGCGATTATACAGGGCGCAAGTAAGAACTTTGTATTTCAGCTAGTACAAAAAAGAAAGCTTAGTCCACCGGTGCAGTTTAAACACAGTGAACATTGGCCATGGTCGATTAAAATATCCACGTTAGGGCGGTTTGAGGTCTATATCGATCAGGGCACTGAATTGGTAGATACTAAAAAGAACAGGAAGCCCTTGCAGATTATTGAGGCAATAATCGCATATCGATCCGATGTATGTCCCCGTAAACATGTAGTTGATTTGCTTTGGCCTGAAAAGAGTGACAAGGCAGCCGATCACGCATTGGATACTGCAATCTACCGTTTACGTAAAGTGTTGAAGAGTGACGATGCAGTCGTGGTCAATAAGGGAAATATTTCGATTAATAGATCCCTTGTTTGGGTTGATTGCTATGCATTAGATGATATCGGTAAGCTAGTCGATAATGTCACAAATACCAAAAGACAGCTCGATATTCCAATCCTGACGCAATATTATTTTGATTTGCGTCAACTCTATCGTGGTCACAATGCATTAGAGAA
>JAOUPJ010000246.1 GCA_029879945.1 Gammaproteobacteria bacterium | reverse complement strand
GATGTGCCTGGATATCAGATAAAAGAAGCTGCACCAGCTTATCGGTAGTATTTAAGCTTTAAAAAGTGCGTTCTAACATTGAAATTTTGCCTATTCTGGGAATTTAATTGAAATTTTTCATTAGGTTGTCTTGGTCCGACCCTTTCAATCATGCTTTTTCAACATTTCTTGCTGAGGGGCCTTTTACGCCGCGTTCAATATTAAAGCGAACTCGCTGTCCTTCAATAAGTATGGTATTACCACCATTGATTGCGGAGTGATGGACAAAAACATCCTTGTCGCCATTGTCTGGGGAAATAAAACCAAAACCTTTTATGGAATCAAACCATTTTACTGTGCCAGTTATCATTATTAAATTACCTTGGTTAATATATAGAGTTGAATTATTTTCTGAGTTAAGGGAGACGGAATAGGTGGATATGGCCTATGAATGGGTTTGCCCAGTGATTGTATCGGACTATAGGCAAAAAATATTCAGTATTGTTTGTGCTTAACCGATAAAGTTGCCTGCTTATTGTACGAACGGAAAATTAGGCAAGAACTGGATCACTTAGCTCCAATGACTAACGGGATACACGCATTCCCATCAGTTCTAACTATCTTAGTATAAGCTACAAATTCGTCGGTGCAAGTGATAATGGGGTGGGTTTCCTGTCCAGGGAATACTATGCTACCTCCAGCAGGCTGATTTTCAGTATTTTGTTAGGTCGCTTCGCTTGGTCAGATCTCGCTGAGTCCAGGGCGAGCTGGTCCCAAACCTATCAGTGAATTATCGTATCCCTGGTAGTTAGAGTTCGCCAACCTTAAAACACAAAAGAAAGCGTGCTAGCGGTTTGAGAACAGTGCTTGCAATTGTGCAGAGGGATTGACGTTTAGTAGCGCATATCGCACCTCAGCACGTTCCAGCACTCTTAGGGCCTCTGCCTGCCTACCCTTAGCCAGATAAGCTCGTATTAATGCTCCGTAGAAATCTTCGTCCAGATCGTCCAACTCTAGGCCTCGTGCACTGTAGTCGATGACTTTTTTCCAATCATCCTGTTTTTCAGCGCGTTGGATCTGAGATTTTAGCGTTTTCAAAACCCTGCCTCGCAGCTGATCACGAAAACTCACTAATGCGCTATTGTTAGCGGGTTCCAGCGCAAGGAAGTGTCCATGGTACAGATCCAATACCCGATTTACAGCATCATCGCCATGTTTCTCAGCGAGAATGCGAGATAAAGCCCAGCAATCAACCCAGACTTTTTTCGGATTGAGTGAGAGCCGTCCCTCTGCAAATTCGATCGTGTCCTCGTAACTGAGTAACTTGCGTAAACGGTGCAAAGTGATTTTGAACAAATTCATTGCCGCATCACCTTCTGCATCTGGCCACAGTTGTTCTATTAAGTGCGCAACGCCTACTTGTCGCCCACCCAAGGCTATAAGGGTTTGTATAAGTTCCAGCGGTTTCTTATGGCCTTTGCCCAGTGTACTAACCAAATTACGTCCTCCACTGTGGATAGAGAAGCGCCCAAGTGTATAAATACGCAATGGCCACGGCCAATTCTCCAGGTGTAAAGGGGGTTGAGCAGGTTCAATATGGCGGGTTGTTATAAACGTCCGCACATAATCCGTTTCAATATTGTTAGCCAGCGCCCTGCAACACAACTCAGCCATTAGTTCTGGCACCCAGACGAGCGTATTCAGATAGGTATATTGTCGCCCTAGGGCAAAGGCGCTTTGTAGGTAGGAACTGTTATCTTCACCTTCACCTTTAACATAGGCTTGTAGCAGTAAAGCGCTGTATTCCATTAACGTGCTGCCAAAAGTCTTCGCCAACGACATGGCTTGTTCCACATGGACTTGTGCTTCAGCCATATGTTGAGTTAGCGCCAATGCATGACCTGCAACCAGATGACTTGATGCACGATGAAAAACGGTGGCACCTTTTGTCTGACTAATTTCTAGTGATTCTTGGGCTTCATACAAGGCTTGCTGGTAATGACCTTCTAGTAGTGATATCCAGCCCGGTAGATTGTGATATTGAAAAACATGCATCCGTGGCCGTGCATTTCCATGTACCGTGAGGGTATGCAATTGATGTAGTAATTTCCGAGCATTTACCAGATTGCCCAGACACAAGTATGCAGTTAGACAGCGAGCAAGTAAGTGATGTTCAAGTACATGAATGCCGCTGCGAGCGACATGTGACAACGCCAGGGTGCCTGCGTCACAACCAAAACGGTCGATGCCTGCAGCCCATTCGTATAGGGTTCTACAATAGAGAGCATACTGTACATCGATGCCTTCACGGTCATTGGCTGAGAGGATTTCACTCCACTGTTTGATCCAGTCAGTCAGCATTGCTAAGCGACCGATATCTCCTTTCCAGGTGGCATGAAGTGCCAGATAGGTCGTCAATCGGCAGCGAGCGCTCAGATCTGGAATGAGTTCCAGGGACGCTTCTGCCTTTTCTATCCATGGCTGAATTTCTGCGTCATCTTCTCGACAAAATAGCTTTGCCACGGTCATGCTGGCGACTACGCGTAACTCAATCGCGGGAGTAGGAAACTCCGGGCGCTGTCGTAAATCTTCGTCCAACCATGAAATCCATGTCTCAAGTCGGCTAAGGTCATCAAACTCGAGTATCAAGGTTTCGACTATCCCTGCCCAGGCGAGGAGCATCCCGGATCGGTCCTGACAGGAGGTAAAGCTGACATGGGCTCGTTGTAGATTTGTTCGAGCTTCTGCTGTGTTAGATGCGATATTACTTATGCCCAGCCAATAGTATAGCCAGGGTTCCTGCTCACGTGCTTTTATTGGGATTGCGCCAATCCAGCGTTGCAATGCTTGCGCCCTTCCCTGGTTAGTCAACGTGGCCGCTTGTTGCAACAACATCGGGATTAAGGTCTGCCAAGCGCCAGCAACAAGTAGTACTTCTATTGCGTCTTCAATCATCCCGTAGTCGAACAACAGCTGGGCCGCTTTCTGTTGCAAATTGCTGAGCTTGTCTGGTTCTATTTGAGTAGAAAGTCGATTGAGAAGAAAATCCCTAAAAAGGGGGTGATATTCGAAGCTATCGGCGTGCTGAACGGTAAAGTAGTTGCGTGTTGCGAGTTCTTCAAGGATCTCTGCTGCGTTAGCATTGCCAGTCAGCTCGCCTGCGGCTGGAATCAGAATTTTATTAAACAATGAGGTCTTGAGTAGAAAATTCTGTTGGGCAGTTGTGAACTGTGAAAATACTTCTCCAGCAAAATAATCGAACAACAGACCCTGCGTTGCAGGAACGCTATCGGGAGTGAGCGCGCTCTCTACACCCATTTGTTCCAGTAATAAAACCAACCCAGCCACCCATCCTTGTGCACGTTCGTGCAATCGAACCAATATGGGGGCTTCCGGTTGTTCATCGCCAAGTCGCGTGTCCGTCACTCCCTGGGTTTCGTCCGCAGTCAACTGTAGTTGATTGGAGCTAATCAGGGCGATATCGTTATTGACACGTTGCCGTGCCAAAGCTGTGGGTGGCCTTTCCCTGCTAAGTACTAAGATAGTTTGGCCTTGACGGACTTCTTGTACTATTGTCGATAGCAATTCATGCAAGGGCGAGTCGGATGGAAGAATTTGGTAATTATCTATAATTATCAGGCAATTACCTGGAAGTCGATGATGTAGTTCACGAAAGAAGTTGCGAGTAAAGGTCGCTAAATCACCCAGGTATTCCGCTTTTAGCAGGGGCATGGCCTGTGTGTTTTCGGCAGAAAACGGGGCCACCGCCAGACCCATATAGAAAAAGAAGGACGCGATATCCACATCCCCCTTATCAATTTGATACCAGAGCGCGGGTAGTTTTCGTGTGTTCAGGTAACTTGTAGCTAGTGATGTCTTGCCTGCCCCTGCCGGTGCCTGCACCCAAATCAAGGAGTGGTGTTTTCGATGCTCGTCGATTAAATCAAAGAGTCTTCGCCGTAAATAGAGCCGCGCCGAACGCGGGGGAGTTATTTTAGGTAAGGTCGTTTTAGTGGAAGACTTAGCCATATTTCCGCCAGCGATTTCCATAGGGAATTCTATGTCACCTTTGTGACTTATACCAGTCTAGGTATTGTACTTCATTGGCTACTCTAGAGTACGCGCTAACACGGACTTTTAAGAGCCTTTACCTACTAATTTTGTACACTATCCGTTTGTCCTACTTTTCCAAACACTTGTTTTTTCGATGCCGGATTCCAATCAGAATAGATAAACCGCAGCTGCCTCATTTGTCATTCCATCATCCAGTCCATCATCAAGACTTGCGCCCACCGCAAGGATGTTTCCGTAGGCACTCCATTTCTGGTACCAGCGACCATGAACATAATTCGTTTCAGGAAAACTCGCCGAGTTAGGGTTGTGCGATTTGACTCAAAAAAGACACAGAACTAATTTTCCCGCAGGAAGTTAGAGGCAATATTAGTGGCTGCCCTTGCCCCGCATCAACAGCTATTGGAAAAAAGGTAGTTGACGTTTACATAGTTCGCGGTTTTAAACCAATTGCCTGCTTAATTCGTGACAGTAGCGACCACAAAGGCGCACGTCCAGGAAACAACTCCCTTTTGGGAAACTGGGAATTGAAAATAGCAATAGGGTTTGATAAAAGGGCGCTATATAGCTCAACGGTGCGATAGACCCAATTTTCTTCGGAAGTATAGCGATAGTTTGCGAGATGCATCCCCATCCGAGCGTAACGGCGCTGACGGAAACTCAATTTGCCTGTCCGAATGAGATCAGTTGCTAAACCACACCAATCATTGGCGATTTTTTCCTTTTGTGTGTCTCTCTGTTCTGGGTGATAACGGTAAGCACCGACAAATTGATGTAATTTGTAAACGGGGTATTGTAGTGCAATTCTCATCCAAAAATCTGCGTCGGCCGCATAGCTGTAATCGGCTCGCCAACCCTTAACGGAGTTGAGCGCATTTCTCGTAAAGAATGTGCCTGGTTGAGGAATGTATGAAAAACGCCCCAAGTAATGTAGTAAGTCGAATTCACCTTGTACGTCTTCCCCTGTAATGGTCGAGTTCGAATCGATGTGTTTTACATCGCCATAAACTATTCCATAGGCTGGATTGTTTTCCAGCGTGGCTACCGCTGCGCTAATGGCTGAGGGTAGGAAGACGTCATCTGAACTTTGTATAGTGAGTATATCTCCGTGTGATCGCAAGAGTGCTTTGTTTACGGCGTCCACGACACCGTTATCCTTTTCCACGACTAAAGTGAGTTCTGGACAATTAAAAGATCGTACAATATCTAAAGTTTCATCTTTCGAACCACCGTCTTGAACTATTATCTCTATTGGTCTGTAATCTTGATCGAGACAGGATTGTATCGTCTCTCGAATATATTTACCTTGATTGAAACTCGGTATGATTATAGATAC
>JAOUPJ010000052.1 GCA_029879945.1 Gammaproteobacteria bacterium | reverse complement strand
ACTTGAAAAAAAGTCATAATGCCTAATGTACTCAGCAAAGCGGTGCAAACCAGGGTAATGGGAATTACAACGCCGCTTATGCGACCAAAGAGTAGATACAGGAACAGGGCGATCAATAAAATCGCCAGCCCGGTGAATAAAGGGATTTCCTTATTTAAGCCGACAATGATTTCATGGTTAGACAGGGACAACCCACCAGTATATATTTTTGTGTCGGGTGTCTGATATTTTTTAACGAGATCAAGAATGGATTCGTTAAACTTATTTAGTTGTTTTGCGTCAAGCTTTTTGAAATCGGTTCGTTGTGATTCTTCTTGGGTCGATTCAAAACCGTCGAGTAGCTCGTCTACACTGTTTTTTGTTTCACTATTAAACGCGAGCGATCGAACTACAATAGTGGTGTAGCGCGCATCCTTGGAAATGAGTAGATTTGGATAGAGCGGATGGCTTAACACATCCTGGCGAAGGTCTGAAAACGCCTGCTCGCTCTGAGGCCAATCATCGAGCAAGTCTTTTACCACTAGCTCATTATTTCTACCTTTGATGGAAGTGGTGTTAATCAAGCTGGCCACTTCTTCTACAAAAGGCGTGGTACTTTCCAGGTCCTGGTGGATATTCTTTAGAACTTGCAGGAATTGATTAGAGAAAATATTGTCATGTTCTAAGAGTAAAACAGCGACTTCATCCCTCTCATACTGATCAAGAAATTGATCGTATTTTAACAATATTGGGTCATCCTGGTGAAAAAAGGCTTGCGGTGAGGTGTCCACGACCAGTTGTGGTAGATAAAGCATTGGGACTATGCTTGATACAACCAAAACCACAAAAATGGTTTTTGGTTTTTTTATGATTAGGTCTGTCAGTTTGTCCAACAGACTACTTACGGTCTTTTTCATTAATGGTTTTCTATAGAGACAATAAAAGGCTTAGCTACTAATTGTAGCTTATTGTGTGGAAATATTATTTGCTAAATACAAAACCGATTTCTTGACATAACTACAGAATTATTTGAGTTAGTTATTTAGTAATATTGAACATTCATCGAGTCGCTGCTCCAGCTTGCTTCTCTAGGAAGGGAATCACTTCCTCGCTCCACGCCAACCAGGACTGTACATAGTGTATGCCGTTACGCAGGGTGTAGTAGATGTATTGATAGGGCAGCGGCTGTTGATCAATGTTTTGAAACCATTCCTGTTCAATGGCGTGGAAGGTCTCCAACAGTTCCACATGTTCTTGTTTGATACGCAGCACTTCGTCCAACAGGTGTTGCGCTGAACCCAGTGGTCCGGCGTAAAGCTTCATGAGCAGACTGTCTTTTATCGTTTGTGTTTTGACAGGTTGAATGAGCCAGTCCTTTAGTGCCTGTATTCCCTGGGAGGTAATCTGATACAGCTTCTTGTCCGGTTTGCTGTCTTGCTCTATATGTTGAAACTCCACCAGCCCCAAATCGCTCATTTTTTTCAATTCCAGATAGATCTGCTGGTGGCTGGCCTGCCAGAAAAAGCCCATCCCCTGGTCAAATTTCTTGGTAATTTCATACCCGGTTGCGGCTTCTTCATGTAGCGAAATCAAAATAGCATATCGTAAGGCCATGATTATTATATAAATCCATTTGATGTTAAATAATATATGAAAATAATTGCATATTGTCCGATAAAAGTCTACAGTATATGCAAATAGTTGCATATTTCATGACAGGAGAAGCGGACATGAGCAAACACATCATTCTGGGTGGAACAGGCTTTATTGGCAGCCATGTGGCAGAGGCTTTGGTGCAGGCGGGGAAACAGCTAACTGCTCTTGTTAGACCCGAAAGTGACGTGAGTTTTCTAAAAAGGCTGGGTGTTTCCATCAAGGCAATAGACAATTTTAATCAAGAGGCCTTGCAGCAGTCGTTTAATGGCTTTGATATCGTCTACAACTGCACGGCCAATGTCCATCCTCATCAATCACTAGCGCAATATCGTCAGACCCAGGTGGAACTGGCGGAAACCATTGCCCGTGCTACTGCTGCAGCAAATTGCAAAAGGCTCGTGCAGCTTAGTAGCGTGGAGGTGTATGGTGATTTCGGAATTCGTCCTATGAATGAAGATTACCCCAAGAGACCACTTTTTGATTTTCAGCAGTCGCTTTTAGACCGGGAGAAGCGTTTACAAGAAGTCGCTAGCGAGACGGGCTTGGATATTGTTATGCTCAGACCGGCTGGCACCTACGGTCGTCGCTCTGTCGTCCTGGATCTGTTTATGAAGTCACACAAAAAGGGCGAGTTTCCCATGATAGGCGAGGGGAGTAAAAAGAGTTCTGCCGTTGATACGCGTGATATTGGCAGGGCCATGGTGTTTCTTGGTGACTGTGTTGAAGCCAAGGGGCAAGTCTACAATCTTCAAGGCTATCGCTTGAGTATGAAGGGTTTAAAGTTGGGACTGGATCGTGTCACTGGTCGAGAGACAAAAGCACAAAAATTACCGGTGGGATTGGCGAAGGTGTTGGCCAATATTTTAGTGAAGTTTACGCCCTATGGTAAGGTTCCCATGATCACGCCTTTTATTGTGCATGTGGCGAATTCTAGTTTGCTAATCAATGATGACAAGATTCGTGCGCTGGGTTTTGAGACCAAATACGGGTTCGAGGATACGTTGGACTACATAGTCTCTGAGGAGAGTACGCCGCTAGAAAGCGTTTCGGTGGTTATGGGGTAGTGTAATTGAGAATGAAATTGTTCCGGAATAGGGCAAATTGGATCGTTTTTCTGATGTGTTTTTCCAATATAGGGTATTCGGATAACGTTCCACAGCAAGCTGTCTCCAAGGGCCATCACCTGGAAAATGGTTTTCAAAATGATCCCTATATCGAAACGGCTGCATCCAAGGGTGCATTGTTTTATCTAAGGCGCTTCTGGTCATCGGTCTTTGTGCCTGATATTCCAGAAGGTCACAGTCTTTCGGCAGACGAGTCTATCAAATTGCTCCATTCACTGGAGGGAGATCGGATTAGCTGGCTAGGTCATGCGAGTTTTCTAATTCATATAGACGGTAAAACCATACTCACCGACCCTTTTCTGGAAGGATTTGCCAGTCCCCTTTCCTGGGCTGGGCCAAGGCGATTTGTACCATCCGGTATTCCCACTGAAAAGTTACCCCCTATTGATGTAATTCTCGTGTCACATAATCATTACGATCATCTGGATGAGAAAACAATTGAAAAATTGGTGAACAAGGAAAAAATTCATGTTGTCGTTCCCTTAGGATTAAAATCGTTTTTTACCAAAAGGGGTTATGAAAAAGTGAGCGAACTGGATTGGCATCAAAAGGTGCAAGTCGACGAGCTGACGATTATAGCCCAGCCCGCTGTCCACGACTCGGCACGCAGCCTGAGTGATCACAATAAAACGCTGTGGTCTAGCTGGGTTATCGAGTCCCCCACTAAAAAGATCTATTTTGTGGGAGACTCGGGCTACTCCGATTCGATTTTCAAACAGGTGGGAGAGGACCACGGTCCATTTGATGTGGCCATCGTACCCATCGGCGCCTATGAACCGAGAGAGTTGATGTGGATGTCTCACGTAAACCCGGAAGAGGCGGTTCAAATCGGGATCGATGTCAGGGCAAATACCTTGATTGCATCGCATTGGGGAACGGTGAGTAGTCTTTCAGATGAGCCGATTTGGGAGCCGCCACGGCGCTTTAAAGCGGCAGGGTTTGCCGCCGGCTTTAGCGATCAAAATTTGTGGAGCATGAAAGTGGGGGAGACTCGGTCAGTTGTTAAGGTAAAACATAATTAGCAATAGAATTGTGTGAATAAACCGGGGGCTAGCTATATCGCCTGGATAATCGCTTATTCGAGCTGCTGTTGATCGTGTAATCAGTGAATTACGGAGGAGGAACTATGGAAATTGTTTAACTTGGACTGGTTCTCTTTTCTCATGTCAAATGCAGGAAAAATTGTGATCTGACCACCAAAACAGGCGATAGATACATTGCTATCTGGGAAGTTGGGAACTGGTTAAAGGAGAAGTTCTTCTGTTGGGCGATAATGAGCGTAGTCACTGAAACAAAAATGCGCGGGTGATGCGTAAAGGAGTTTAGAATGCGAATAGCAAATGCGGCCCGATCCATTTTCCTTTGCGCCTCTTGTGCCCTCCTGCTCGCTGCTTGCAGTGATGATTCAACTACCGGCCCCTCAACACAAACTACCAGCGAGCTGATTACCGGAAGCGAAGTGCTGGAATTGACGAATGATAAGGTGTCAGTCGCGGGCCGGATAACGGATACCGAAGGAAATGCCCTCTCAAATGTGAAAGTGAGTGCGAGCGGGTACGAGATACAAAGTGACGAAAATGGCTTTTTTGAATTGATCGATGTACAGATTCCCGTCACCTACAATATGGTCGTTCAATATGACAAACCGGGGTTTATTTCTACCCAGAAAATAGTCGCGGTTGTTAAAGACCTGGATTTTGATTTCAGCGTCAAACTATCAAAGCATCAACACAGTGAAATAATTGATCCTAACGCAGCATCTACCAATGTGGTGAGCGCCCAAGATCCGAATGACGGGACCAGCAATGTGCTGGCAGAAATTTCTTTTCCGCCTGGTAGCATAACATCGGAGGCGCCGGTGAGTGTTAACGTCTATGTGGGTAATCCAGGCAGTGATGCGGGAAAAACGGCCTTCCCAGGGGACTACATGGCGACCAATGATCGTACTCAGCCTTCTGATATTCTGTTGGAAAGCGTCGTTTTCACAGATATCACTTTGCAGGATGATATGGGAAATGACATCACTACTCTAGATCAACCTGCAACAGTAAAGCTACGCATACCCGATGCTGATCAATCGAAATATACTTTAGGCCAAACCATCCCCTGGTGGTCTTACAGTGAAACCAAGGCCACGTGGGTAAGAGAAGACGCCGACCCAAGTACCCCAACTATTGATGATGCTATTATCGTACAAGGTGCCGATGGTGCCTTATACGCTCAAGCCATGATTACGCATTTTTCCTGGTGGAATGTGGATGCACCCATTACTGAACATTCTTGCATGTGTGTTGATGTCCAAGATGGGGATACTAACCCCGTTTCTTGGGTCAATGTTGAAGCAGAGGGAAAAACATACAATGGCCGATCACGACCCACTACGACAAATGCCCAAGGTCGCGCCTGCGTGACCGTAAAGCGAACAAAGGATGTAAGCAAGCCGGAAAAGGTTGCCCTAAAGGCGTGGATAGGTGAGATTGATAATCAATATGATGTGACTGAGGACGTTGAAGGCAACATTATTACCGAGGAATTAAACTCGAATGTGGAGAGGGGGAGTACAATTGATGGATCCTATCTCGAAAACCCAGCTGTTTGCCTTTTTCTCAAAAACAAGATTGATATTGCCACCGGTACTATTCAGGGAACTGTGACGGATTCCAGCGACAACCCAATTCCGGGTCTAACTATGCGCTCTACTGCTGGCAGTAAAGCGGTCACCAATTCATCTGGTGAATATAGCTTGTCCGTACCTTTAGATAAAGCTGTTTCTGTCTATGCATTTGAACTCGCGGCACAGGATGCGATGGTTATCGACAAGAACACACCTGTCATATTAAATTTTTCTGTTCCCAATAAACCGCCCAAGGTTCGTTCGTCTGTTCGTAGCAAATATGGACCTATAGGCCACAACGAAACAATGACAATTTCAATTGAGGCCGTTGACCCCGAAAGGCAAGCGCTAACGATTGCCTGGTCAAGCAGTGACGGCATTCCACTGGATACTAGCGCTGATCCTTGGTCTGCTAATTTTACCTCTCCTGGCACTGGTACGGGTTCTACAGAGATTATCGCTCTCGTCACGGACGTTAAAGGCGCACAAGTGAGCCGTTCATTTAATGTGATTTGGGGTCGCACCTACTCTGGAACCCATTTAAAGCTCAAACTTTTACACTCTGGTAATCGTGTGGAAACTCGGCCAACACCAGTTGTGCTTTATAAGCAGGACAATAAAACGGTCGAATCTATTTTGTATAGCGATGCCAATGGTATAGTCGATTTTGGAGATATTGGGCGTACACATGCAACGATATTGATTTCAAGATCATGGTCAGATACGCGAAGGAATCTAATTATGTTAATGGATGTGCCAGTTATTGATGGCGAGTTCCATTTTCATCAATCAAATCTTTGGGCGAATTCGTCTGTAATGGCAGGTAGCAGCTGCAGTACAAATAGCTCTATAAACGTCAATGTGAGCGGTTTACCAGGTGTGGGAGCTGGCTACGAACAATTTCTTTCACTTAGTCCTGGTCGAACCGTGTTATTCGCCCCTAGTCTAACTTCCCAGACAAGTGTTAGTACGACAGATTTGGAGTGCAACTCGCCCCATCATGCCGCGTTTTACGAATACCGGCCTACCGGATCGACTGAAGACTATCAGTATCAATACGGTTTCGCGATGGATCTGGGAAATCTGTCGGGAGCAAGCTATAGTTTAGCGCTTGCCCACGAGCCAAATATGAAAAAAATAAGCTACTATCCGCAGTTGAGTGAAAGTGTTAGCTACTATAGAACAAAAGCGCTATGGGAAGGTAAAGGCTACAACTTACCTGGTCTATGGCATGGAAATCCTACTACTAATATGATTCCCATTCCTGATAGGCTGCCCATGACCGAATATATCATCTCGGCTACGATGAAGCTCAGCACAACGGGTGTATCACGATATTCAGAAAAATCGTTTAAGGCACCTCCAGTCAATGATATTGTCTTAAAAACACTTGATGCTGAAATTGGCAATTTGGTGTTTGATTCAGTAAACAGTTCGCTGTCATGGGATATTGCAAACGGTAAAGCTCCTGTAGATATAAGTATTGCAGAACTGAGCTATCCAAAAACTTTCAATATTGACGGTACGCTTGTCAGCGGTAGCGTGAACTGGACGGTGTGGCAACATTCAGAGCAAACAACTTGGGTTATCCCGGATATACCTCCTGAGTTATCTGAAATTATTGACAAGGCTAGCCTTGATCAAACGACCCTTGATTTGAGTGTGCAACTTAGGGATTATGACATTTATGACAATATGGAAGACATCTGGTATGCAATTAGTAACGGTGTTAATCCGTACGAAGTTTTGGGCTATATGCGTTCAGCAAAACATCAGATTAGAATAACGCCTTGATGTGTTGCTATGCTTCTACGGCTGCTTGAAATGGCGAAAGGATTTGGTCTTGAGTAGTGTTGGCAAGTTCTAAAAATGAAGCATTCTCCTGTTTAAAGAGAAACAGAAGTAGTTTTGTTAATTGACGTGAGTTCTCAGATAAAATAGCTATTAAAGTACATATAAAACAATATAGTATAGCATGTATTTAATGTAAAATATTAAATTTACAAATTCGCTACTAGAGAGAGATTTTCACTAACAAGAACCAAAACACCTAGGATTACGCTAAAATAGCGCCCTGAACACAGGGAGCATCAGACATGAGGTCTACGGCTGAATCGAAGCGCCGAATTGAGCAACTCAGGGAGCAAATCGAGCATCATAACTATCAGTATTACGTGCTGGATAATCCTGAGGTGCCCGATGCCGAATACGATCGACTCATGCGTGAATTGGAGTCGTTAGAGCAGGCGCATCCCGAATTCGTTAGTAGTGAATCCCCCACGCAGCGCGTCGGTGCGCAACCCTTAGATAGCTTCAAGCAAGTCATACACACCGTTCCCATGCTCTCTTTGGCCAATGCCTTCGATGAACAAGAGGTAGCGGATTTCGACAAGCGCATCCGTGAAAAGCTGGAAGAAGACGCTATCCAGTATTTTGCCGAACCTAAACTGGATGGCCTGGCTATTTCGTTACGTTATGAACAAGGGAAACTGGTAACGGCGGCAACACGCGGTGATGGAGCGCAGGGTGAAGACGTGACACAGAATGTGCGCACCATCCAGTCGGTTCCCCTAAAACTTCTGGGAAAAAACATTCCCGATCTCTTAGAAGTACGCGGCGAAGTCTTTATGCCACTGGACGGTTTTGAAAAGCTCAATCAACGTCAGCGAGACAACGAAGAAAAGACCTTCGCCAATCCCCGCAATGCTGCAGCAGGGAGTCTGCGACAACTGGATTCCCGTATTACCGCAGCTCGTCCTTTAACAATTTATTGTTATGGTCTGGGTGAATGCAGTGAGACAATCGCCCAGTCGCATTCACAATTGATGAACAAGCTCAAGGCGTTTGGTTTGCCCGTTAATCCTTTGGGTAAACCCTGTAGGGGGACGAACGCATTGCTAGTCTATTATCAAAATCTACTCGCACAGCGTTCACAACTGAGTTATGAAATTGATGGGGTGGTTTACAAGGTAGACGACTTCAAGCAACAACAAGAGATGGGATTTGTCTCACGCGCACCACGTTGGGCCATCGCCCATAAATTTCCTGCGCAAGAAGAAATGACCGTGGTGGAAAACATCGATGTTCAAGTGGGCCGCACCGGAGCCATTACACCGGTCGCTCGTCTCAAACCGGTTTTTGTGGGCGGTGTGACGGTCACCAATGCCACGCTGCACAATCAGGACGAAGTGGAACGCAAAGACGTGCGCATCGGTGACACGGTAATCGTAAGGCGGGCAGGGGACGTGATCCCGGAAGTGGTGAGTGTGGTCTTGTCTCATAGGCCTGAGAAAACAAGCAAGTTTGTGTTACCCAAGACGTGCCCCGAGTGTGATTCCGAAGTGATACGCATCGAAGGCGAGGCCGTGGCCCGTTGCAGCGGTGGTCTGTTTTGCCCAGCACAGCGCAAGGAGGCGATAAAACACTTTGCCTCGCGTAAGGCTATGGATATCGATGGCCTGGGTGACAAGCTGGTCGAACAGCTGGCAGACGGCGGCTATATCAAAGACATGGCCGATCTCTATGCCCTGGAGGTGGACGTGTTGGCTGGACTTGAACGCATGGGGAACAAGTCGGCCGAGAATCTGGCAAAAGCGCTCACCAAGAGCAAGGAGACGACTTTCGCACGCTTTCTTTATGCCTTGGGTATTCGTGAGGTGGGTGAGGCAACAGCAGCGTCACTGGCTTCTCACTTCGTTTCCCTGGATGCCCTTGCTGCGGCGAACGAAGAGCAACTGCAGGCGATACAGGATATCGGGCCCGTGGTGGCGCGTCATATCGTCACCTTTTTTCATCAGCCCCACAATCGAGAGGTGTTGCTTAAGTTGGCAAAGGCAGGTATTCATTGGCCAGAACCAAAAATAGTGGATGCGAGTGAGCAACGCTTGAAGGGTAAGACCTTCGTTCTGACTGGCACCTTAAGTGAGATGACGCGTGATGAAGCCAAGGCAAAACTCCAGGCATTAGGTGCAAAAGTCACAGGCAGCGTGTCTAAAAAGACCGATTTTGTAGTGGCCGGCACCGAAGCGGGCTCCAAACTGGACAAGGCCAATGCCCTTGGTGTACAAGTGTTAAACGAAAAGGACTTTATTGAGTTACTTAACGAAACATGAAACTGGCGATATGCACCCATGAGGATTGCTTTCTCCACGAGATGGGCCTGGGTCATCCCGAATCACCGGCTCGTCTCGCCAGTGTGATGGATGCCTTGCGCAGCCCAGATCTAAAACCCAATCTGGATTTCTATCAATCGCCCCAGGCCAGCAAAGAACAATTGGCACTGGCGCACGAGCCGGACTACATCGAAAATATCTTTGCTTCGGCACCCGGCTTTGGTTATGCCTGGGTTGATTCGTCCACGTCCATGAATACCTTTACCCTTAGTGGTGCCCTACATGCTGTCGGTGCCTTGATACAGGCGACGGATCTCGTCATGCAAGGGAAGTATCAGCGAGCCTTTTGCCCCGTGCGTCCACCGGGTCATCATGCTGAACGTGATCGCGCCATGGGCTTTTGCTTTTTTAACAATATTGCTTTAGCGGCCTTGCATGCACAAAGAGCATACGGTGTGGAGCGGGTGGCCATTATTGATTTTGATGTACATCATGGTAACGGCACGGAAGAAATCATTTCGGATAAAGCGGGCATCCGTCTTTTTTCCAGTTTTCAAAACCCTTTGTTTCCCTATAGTGGACTCGATCCGCTTAGTGATAGATGTAATAACCAGGCCATGCAGGCAGGTTCCACCGGGCTGGACTATCAAGACATGTTCGAGCGGGAGTGGCTTCCTCAGTTACAGGACTTTCGCGCCGAACTCTATCTGGTTTCGGCAGGGTTCGATGCCCACAAACACGACCCGCTCGCCAATATCAATCTCCATGCAGGTGATTACTATTGGATTACACAGAGAATTGTATCGCTCGCCAACAAAACGGCTGAAGGGCGCGTCATCTCTGCCCTGGAAGGGGGATATCATTTAGAAGCGCTGGCCGACAGTGTGCGTGAGCATGTGAAGGCGATGATGGAGTTGAACTAAAACCCTAGTCCAAAATAGGCCCGTCTTACTGTTTCTTTTTCTCGAAACGGCAGGCTGTTTGTTTGTTCAAATCGTCCGAATCCGAACTTGAAAAAAGGTGAAAACACCAGTTCTATGATTTGACCACGATAGTGAGTCTGATGTGTATCAGTATCCATATCGTTAAGATTACGAACCATGTAGGCGGCTTTCAGGTTTAGTGCTACTCTAAGATTTCCCCGATATCTTTCACCACCCAAGGCAGTGGTAAGTAGAATCCCGGCCGAGCTTGTAACAGTATTGGCGGTACCTATATCCAAATCAAAGATGAGATTGGGTACTTTGTAAGGTCTGGATGCAGAGAGCAGGGGCATGCGAAGTCCTGCATTAAAAAGAAACTCCCCGCCTGTCGAATAGAGTAAACCACCCGCTGGTAAAGGAATAAACGCAGCATATTTTTTTGGTGCAGCACTGGTTGTGCTCTGAAATGCGTTAACTACCAGAAATGTCAGAACGAGAAGAGACAAATTTTTCATGGCTAAAAGGGACCCAGGCTAAAGTTTGTCCCAAACTCCAACCCTAAATACACATAGTCCACAGAGTCCCTGGCTGGATGGGTATCGAGCTGATCCAGATTTCCGTAGCCCATACTCATTCTGATGTCCTGACTAAATTCTCCTGACAGTTCATAGACTACCCCTGCGTATTCACTGATAGACTTATTTGGTGAAGCAAAGGCATGGCTATAAAGATAGGTATATCGAGCACCTAAAGAAATAGTGTATTTTCGCTTTACGCCGATTTGAAAGGGGAGTGTAAGCCCCAGGGAAGTCGCCATGGCCCTTTGGGTGCCCGCCTCAATACCGAGATTAAACCAGGGTACGCCAAATAGTCCGAACAAGGCCTTTTCATTCGCTTTATAGGGAAAAAAATTCAAGCCGGTACTAAATCCGAGGGGATTTGAGTATCTGTACGTTATCCCCATAAAATTCTTTCCGCGGGCCATCGTGGAACTGGGAAACCATACAATAAACAAGAGGAAAAGCAATAGCACTTTATTTCTTGTAGAGATGTTCATTATGCGGTTTGCTCCAAATCCGAAAGAGATTCTGAGGATTTTGATTCCCTTTTCAGGTCTTTGGCCTTTACTATCTGTGATGCATCAGGCCCTATGTGTTGTCCTTCAAAGATAGTTATGCCAGGGGCAGTCATTGTTCCCCCCAGAACTTTTGATTTCTCTTCCAGCAAGGCGCCCATAAATCGAGAGCCCACGTCCACGACGCCATTGGGTGTGGCAATTCGTATGGGGCGTTCGTCCGGTTTGTAGTCCATCATGATTGTGGCGAAAGCGGCGGAGGTGTGTTGGAAATAGGAGAATTGGTAGGGGCCGTGAATCAGGAACACCTCAGTCTCGGTGACGCTATGGTATAAGACGAGGTCATGCATGAGCCAGCTTTGATCATCGACGACCGAATACTCAACCTTGGCTCCGTCATGAAGATTTACGTTCTTTCCAATAACACTATATCGAACCACGCAATGTGCACCAATGTGAGCACCTTCACCGATCACTGAGCCCTCAACTACCGCAGTGGGGTGTACATACGCCTTTTTGTGCACGTCTTTGTAAGCTAAACTAACGGCCTTTTTATAGGACTTGATCCCCGCCATATTCATGGCCTGCCACCAGGCACCAAACGATTTTTTTGCGGCCGTAGCGAGATGAGAGAACAGGGCGATTCGATTGGCGAAATAGAAGTCGTGTTCGCAACTATGGGGCAGTAATAAGGCCAGAGGGATATGTACGTCTTCTTTCTTGGCCAGAGAAGCGGGCGCATCGAAAAAATAGTCCATCTTTGGAAGTGTAAGGGTAATGGATTCGGATAAGCCGTTTCCAATGGACTTGCTTCGCGTTGCCGAAACAGGCAGATCTACAATCTCGTCCTGGTAGTGAAAATTGTGATGATAGTATTGTGCACCTATTGAAGCAGTGGTTTCCAGCTTGAATTCGAGCTGATCGGCATGGCCGCGATATTTTTTAAGCGCATCCACTATCAGGGAGAGACCTCGGGCATCAAACAGAAGATCAGGGCCGATCATGAGATTCCAGTCTTCCCAGCTGCGTTTTTTAATTTGCTTGACTGTTCCAGAGAGATACTCTTGTAAGTCTTGAGTTAACATTCGTCTTCCTTGAAATGCCGGAAGTGGGCCCTCGTATTCGATGTGAATCATATGCGGACTCCTTGAAACCTCTGCTGTGGTCTTCTTTTGTATAGTTGAAACAATCCAATTAATGCGATAGTCAGTGCTATCCATTGATAGAATCCGAGCCCCAGGTACTGGTCTGCTATGGGTTCTCTCAGGAATTCCATAACAAAACGCAGACTGCCATAACACAGGAACACCAGAAACAGTCTTCTACCTGGGAAAAGATTTTTGACATGACAAAATTGAATAAAGGCCAAAATGGCGAACAAGGCAATCGCTTCTATGTATTGAACCGGAATTCGTTGTAGTCCATCACCAAAATCCATTCCCCAGTCTGAAACCTTACCGTAACAACAGTGTTGGAAGATGCAAGCAATGCGTCCGATGGCCATCATGCTTATCGCACCACGGGCAAAGGCATCACTGGTATCATAGTGGTTGCCAACGGCGATTTTGTACGCGGCGACCAGGAGAAAAGAAAACACGATTCCTCCCATTACCGTTTTGGGTGTAATGGGTGTGAGCAAAGTAAGCTCTTCTACAAAGCCGCCCGCAAAATGCGCAGGTATTGCGGCACCGGCCATGGCACCAATAAAGGCAATAGTGAACAAGGTAAGACGTTGTGCTTCCGATAACGTCCATTGCTTAGAATCTTGTCTAATAAACCAGCCACCCACAATCGCAGCCAGGACGACACAAATTTGATAGGCGATTCGATTTCCTGCTTCCAGAATCTCTATATGTTGCTGTAATGTAATCTCCATGAGATGAATTCCTGCTAAGGGTGGCTCCTTCGTTTGGAGAAAAGACAAAAGGGATGGATCAGATGCGGTTCATTGATTCTCTCACCGTGATACAGGCAACGCAGTTCATGCCAGGCCAGGGAAGGGTGTTTGTGGTGCTCCCAATGCAGGCCGTTGTTGAACAGGAGGCGGTTGTAAATCCTGTTTGTGTAAGAACTGGTCTCTTGTCCCTCTATTGGTGGATGTTGTCCATAGTTTTGTAAAGCGCTCAGGGCCCATCCCAAATAGATCAAAGCGAGGTACATGACAAAAACTATCGGGTCAATGAAAATCAAAAGGGCCAGGAATATGCCAAGACCTATTTTCTGTTTGCGAATCCTGGGCGCGACTTTCTCCAGTATGGAGTCGCTGAGTTGTAGTGAGGTATAGCCCCTTAGAAAACGAGTCAACTGCGCAGGCCAGCACAAAACGTAGGAGACAAGCGAACGTGGCCTGCGCTGACCATTTACTATCTTCCATGTGCTGGACAGGTCCAGGGCGCCGTTATCATACTTGTGATGGTTGTAGTGGTGCAGGCGATAGCCATCAAAAGGCAGACCAAGAAAGACCGAAGCGATCAAATTGTAGAACGTTGGATAGGATGCGCTTCGGTGTACTTTCTCATGAAAATAGATATGAATACTGAAGTTGAGAGTTAATCCTGCAAGCAGAAGAAAGACGATCGATAGGCCGGCATCTTCGTTTAACAGTATAAGGCCAAGTATGAAAAACACACCTTCCAAAGCAGGAAATACAAGAATTGAAAGCGAATATAGTCTCATATTAACAGTATCTTATAAGTGATATTTAAACTTTTTTATAGATACTAAAAGTAGCATCCTATGTAGTAAGACGCAAAAGCCAGCGCAACAACCGCACTGCCTCGCTTAGCCGATTTCCAGATAAAGTCTTTGTTAATTTCCTTTCGCATTTTCTAGAACGGTCCCACATCCAAGGCAGAACATACGACCAAAACGGCCACGACCAGCAGCGCAATGGCGATGAAAAAGAACTTAAAAATGTTTACGATGACTGAAATCGGTTTTTCAGATGCCGGCGTTTTGTCGGGTTGTTCCGAATCGTGTCGGGACCAACGGCTATCTTCGTCTTCATCACTCATAGGTAGCAAACTCCGACAGTTCTTCTTCAGCTGTGATTTCTTCAAGATGCCTTTGACTCATACGATCGAAAGCCTGCCCAAGATCGGCGGTGAGATCATCCAGCGTTTCTAATCCGAAACAGAGACGGATCAGGCCTGGATTCAAACCCATTTCTCGTTTCTCTTGATCACTCAATGAGGCATGGCTCCCGCTCCAGGGTTGCGCGATCATGGAGTTCACGCAGGCCATGCCCGTTCCAGTGTTAAACAGGTGCAGATGGTTTTTCAGATCGTTGTAGTAGTTTTGATATTGTTCTTTTAGTTGAACAAAGACGATACCGCCGTAGTCAATCAATTGATCCTTTCCTGTTTCTGGAAAATACACGGTTTCAATTTCCTTGCGTGTATACAAGTAGGTGCAAATTTCTCTAGTGGTTCTTACATGTTCCCGCATGCGCAGCGGAAAGGTGTGCAGACTTCTTCGAAGTAGCCAGGCGCTGTTTGGATCGAGAATAGCGCCGGTATAAAAACGCGTTTCCCGCAAACGTTCTGCCAGATCATCATTATTCGTTGAAACAAAACCACCCATCACATCACTGTGGCCCGAAATGAATTTTGTAGCGCTACTTACACTGATATCGGCACCGTGCTGCAAGGGTTTTTGAAACAGGGGAGTTGCCCAGGTATTGTCTACAACAATCAAGGCGCGATCATTCCGCCTTTTAACATGTTCACTGACTTCCCGAATGGAAATGCTT
>JAOUPJ010000245.1 GCA_029879945.1 Gammaproteobacteria bacterium | reverse complement strand
ACTCGTTATATGTGGCGAGACGGGATCAGGGAAAACCACTCAACTCCCAAAAATGTGTCTGGAACTGGGGCGCGGTGTCGGCGGCTTGATAGCGCATACCCAGCCTCGCAGAATTGCGGCCCGGAGTGTGGCCAAACGGATCGCCGATGAACTGGGCTCCCCTTTGGGAATTCATGTTGGATATCAAGTCAGGTTCAATCAACAATTAGAGAAATCGTCGTTTATCAAGTTAATGACCGATGGCATATTGCTGGCGGAACTGCAAAATGACCGATATCTAAATCAATACGACACAATTATTGTCGATGAGGCGCATGAACGCAGTCTGAATATTGATTTCATTCTGGGGCATTTGAAAAAAATATTGCCCAGTAGGCCTGATCTCAAATTGATAATCACCTCTGCAACCATCAATACCAGGCGTTTTTCCGAACATTTTAGTGATGCCCCCGTAATAGAGGTACAAGGGCGTAGTTATCCGGTGGAGATAAGGTACAGGGCACCTCAAAAACAGGAGGACGAAGATTCTGATGAAAGCTTGTTTCACCAGAATTTGTTGAAAGTTTTAGACGAAATTCGTCGGGAAAAGACCGGTGATGTACTCGTTTTTTTGCCGGGGGAGAGAGAGATCAGGGAGTGCGCACATCTTATTCGTAAGACCTTACGTAAGACCGAAGAGGTATTGCCGCTCTATTCAAGACTAACTCCAGCGCAGCAGGAATTGATTTTCAAGCCCCATTCCGGGCGACGCTTTATCCTTTCCACGAATGTGGCGGAAACATCTTTGACTGTCCCGGGTATTCGCTATGTGGTGGATTCGGGTTTGGTGAGAATGAGTCGGTACAGCTATCGGAGTAAGATTCAACGTCTTCCCATAGAGCCTGTCTCAAAGGCATCAGCGCAACAGCGAGCAGGTCGTTGTGGGCGCGTTGGGCCGGGAATCTGTTTTCGCCTTTATGACGAAGATGATTTTAACAATCGTAACGAGTTTACTGACCCTGAAATTCTACGAACCAATCTCGCCAGCGTCATTTTGACTATGCAGGCCAACCGTCTAGGGGACATTGAAACGTTTCCTTTTATCGACCCACCAGACTCGCGCTTTATAAATGACGGTTATCGTTTATTGAACGAGCTGGCGGCGATCAACGCCGATAGGCGATTGACGCCTTTGGGTCGGGAACTGGCGAAACTTCCCGTTGATCCCAAGCTGGCCAGAATTGTTTTGGCTGCCGCAGAACTGGGGTGTTTGCAGGAAGGCTTGATTATTGCGTCGGGGCTCGCAGTGCAGGACCCCCGCTTGCGACCCTACGAAAAACAGCAAGCGGCTGATGACTTGCATCGCCGATTCCAGGACGAAAAATCAGATTTTATCTCACTAATCAACTTGTGGAACTATATACACGAACAAAAGGAGGATTTGTCTCAAAGCAAGTTGAGAAAGTTGTGTCAGAAAGAGTTTCTTTCCTATCAACATCTGCGGGAGTGGCAGGATGTTTATGTGCAATTACGAGAATCCTATAGCAATAAACGCAAGATCTCGAGCAATCCGGTGCCTGACTACGAAACCCTACATAAGGCAATCCTAACCGGATTTTTAGGCCACTTGGGTACGCTCAGTGAAAACGGTGAGTATTTTGGGGCAAGGGGGAGTAAGTTTTACATTTTTCCGGGCTCTGGGCTCGCAAAGAAGTCTCCTAAATGGCTGGTGTCTGCCGAAATTGTTCAGACCAACCGGGTGTACGCAAGAACGGTGGCGAGTATTTCCCCCGAGTGGGTACTTGCGAGTGCCTCTCATATTGTGACGCGCCAGTTTTTCGAACCGTTTTGGGACGAAAAGGCTAAGCAAGCCATGATTTATGAATCCGTGAGTCTGTATGGATTAACCTTAATTCCACGACGAAAAGTGAATCTTGCGTCGGTAGATGCAAAAGAAGCAAGAAAAGTTTTCATATTGCATGCATTGGTAAGAGGCGAGTATGAAACTGGCGCTTCGTATGCCCATAACAACCATCGTTTAATAGAAAAAGTTCAGCAGCAAGAGAATAAAGTTCGTCGCCTGGATATCCTGGTTGATGAAGGGGTTTTATTTCAACTATTTGACGAGCGAATCCCCCGGGAAATCAAGACAGCGGCGCATTTTGAAAAGTGGCGTAAGCAAGACACGAAAGCGAGCGACTCGTTACTTACTCTGGTGGAAAAAGACTTGTACCGAGAAGGCGCAAATGACGCGCCTAGTGAGTTGTTTCCTGATGTGCTTCAGATTGGGAACAGTTTTTGTGAATTAAAGTATGAATTTGATCCGCAGATAGAGAATGACGGTATCACCTTAGTGGTACCTATCGCATTACTAAATCAAGTGGCCGAAAATACGCTTACCTGGCTGGTTCCCGGTTTGTGGAAGGAAAAGATACAGTGCTTACTCAAATCGTTACCGAAGGCCGTAAGAAAGCAGTTTGTGCCCGTTCCACAGTATGCGCAGGCGATCGCCGACTCTTTAAAACCGGACACACAGTTTTCTTTTGAACAGGCAGTGATAAAAGAAATGACGCGGGTCTCAGGTACGGTTTTTGAGAATAATCCCTTTCTTGTAGTGGAGTTGCCCAAGCACTTGCAAATGCGGATAGCGTTATTGGATGAAAATGGAAAGGAGTTAAGCGCCAGTCGAGAGTTGGGTGAACTTAAAACACGATTCAAAAAAATGAGCCAGTCCATTATAAAAAGTAGCGTTGGCAAACAACAGGAACAACAAATAATCGAGCAATGGGATTTTGGAGATTTACCGGACTCGGAAACAATTCAAACAAACGGTGTTCGATTAAAGGTAGTGCCGGCCTTAGAGCAGCATGAAGGAAGTTTTGTGCTTTCACACTACGCCGATGAGTATACCGCAAACAAGGTTCACGCCAAGGCAGTGTTATCGCTTATTTTGAAATACTTATACCAGGAACAGAAATATGTGAACAAGACATTGCTCGCTACCGATTCACTCGCCTTGCTTTATGCTCCATTGGGAAGCAGAGAGGAATTGGCAAATGAATTGACAGCGCTGGCTGTTCGGGTGAATTTGAAAATGAAACCGCAAGATATTCGCAAACAGGCAGATTTTTTTGTGGAGTTGGAATATGTGAAGCGAAATCTCATATCGACCTGCACGGAAATAGGAAAATTACTGCGAGAGATCTTGCAGAAACACAAGGAACTTCAAAAACGTTTGTCAAAAAATGTGGGTCTGGCCCAAATCGAGAGCATGGACGATATCAAGCAGCAAATCGTGCATCTAGTTTATCCCGGATTTGTTTTAAAAACACCCATTGAATCCCTGAAAGACTTTCCCCGCTATTTAGACGCTGTACAGATTAGAATTGACAAAATGCAGGGCGATTTGCAGAAAGATCAGCAATGGATGCGAGAGATTCGACCATTTTGGATAAAGTGGCTGGAGCGAAAAGGGCAGAGCACGCAATGGGATGATTTTCAATGGATGATTGAGGAATTTAGGGTGTCACTCTACGCCCAGCACCTAAAGACTAAATACCCGGTTTCAACGAAAAGGCTGGAAAGGGAGCTCCACGATTTGAATAAGTCTAGATAGGCTGTTAAGTATCGAGTTATAAATGAAATACTATTTTGAAAATAAATCTATAAATCTGCCTCTTTTACCGCAAAACACCTAAAGCAAAGAGGGCATTTAGACGAAAACACTACCATGAGTCCAACTCCTTTATTAATACAAATTTAGACTCAAAGTAGTAGTGGTATGACCTTTACTTTGCGCACAATCCTTGGGGTCGTAGTCCTCAATTTACTGGTGCTGATGGCCGTGGTTAAAATCGGTATCGGTGCATTGGACCGTGCCAACACCAATGAACTCATCAAACATGCCCAGTCCACCGCAGAGTATCTTGCGACTGCCACAAAGCCATTTCTTGTCAGTAGGGACTTTGATAGCTTATCTGCTGCAGTAGAGGAATTTACTAGCAATCCAAGCGTGGCGTATGCGCGCCTATTGGATCGGGATGGAAAAATTGTCGTAGACAGTCGGGCGATTAAAGACAAAAGTCTTACCGTTTTTGATCTGGAGCAATTACCCCGAGATGAAAACATTTTCCATGTGAATGCCAACGTGGCTGATGGGGCTAGCTATTTTGGTAAGGTGGAATTGGGGATAAACAGGAACTCAATCGATAGCGTTAGCAGGGAAGTCTTGATTGAATATGCAATGGTCGGAGCCTTGGGAATTGCTGCATCCATCTTTGTTTCCTTTCTTTTTACCAGGCAAATGACCCATCGACTAAGGCAACTTGTTAAGGGAACTAAGGAGCTTATTGTTCACGGTAAAGAGATTGTTTTACCCGATAAGGGTAGGGACGAAGTGGCGGAAACCGCCAAGTCGTTTAATCAACTTGCCCAACGGATTCAAACGCAAAAGTCCGAGTTTGAAACCATCACTGCGGCATCCATGGATTGTATTATTTTGGCTGACGAAGGCGGGAAAATCATCCACTTCAATTCTCATGCTAAGAAAACATTCGGTTATAAGCCGGAGGACGTGTTAGGGAAATCCATGGTTGAAATGCTAATACCGCCGAATATGCGCAGTGCACAGGAGGCGCGTATAAAGAATTATCTGGCGACACGAAATTCCAGTCTGCTCGGCGAGCGTGTACGCATATTGGCACAACGCTCTAACGGGAGTCAGTTTCCCGCCGAGTTGTTGATTCGTGCGGCAGAGCATGGCGAAGGGATTACCTTCGTAATCTATCTGCGAGACAGAACCGAAATTCACGACGCAGAGGCCAAGTTGGATGATCTGGCCTATAAAGATGATATTACAGGTCTGCCAAATCGTGTTTTGTTACGTGATCGTTTGAAGCAGGCGATGATCGAGGCCGACTCCAGGGATCGGCTTGTTGCCGTTGTTTTGTTGGATCTGGATCGATTTAAAAATATCAATGATTCACTCGGGCATGAAAAAGGAGACTTGCTTATACAAGAGGTCGCCAATCGCCTACTCAGCACCGTGCGCCGTGGTGACACGATTGCTCGCCTCGGGGGCGACGAGTTCGTGCTCGTAATGGCCGATATTGCTGAGGCAGAAGACGTACACAAAGTGGCACAGAAAATCATTGATCGGGTCGCCGAACCCATTTATATCGGGGATATGGAGCTGTTCGTTAGCGTGAGTATAGGTATCGCGTTTTATCCAGTGGATGATATAGAAGTGGATGATCTATTGAAAAACGCAGATACCGCCATGTATCGATCAAAATCCATGGGCGGGGGCTGTTATCAATATTACTCGTCAGAGATGAGTTCTCAGGTGCAAGACAAATTGACAATGGAAAACGCCTTGCGACATGCCCTGGATCGAAATGAGCTATTACTCTACTACCAACCACAGGTAGATTTGAAGACAGGCAATATTTATGGAATGGAAGC